>NZ_JAIQDD010000026.1:0-142990 GCF_020036995.1 Corallococcus sp. AS-1-12
GTGATTGCTGGTGTGCGTTTGAGTGCAGGAGCTTTTGCGGTTGTCCATCTGTTTGCTGGATGAACTGGGCGCGCCCCTGCGCGGTCGCGAATGCTCCCGCGTAATCCTGCGTGTGTAGGCACACATCCACCGCGACGCGCGCCGCCTGCTGCCCAGGGCGGTGCGTGCGCGCGAGGAGCTGCTCCCAGAGGGCGCCATCCGAGGGCGGCGTCACCACAAGGTTGCGGCAGAACTGCTGGAGGTTCTTCCCCGTCGCATGGGCCTTGATGCTCGCGACGATGGAACGGCGTCCGCTCTCCTGGAGGATGGCTTCGGACGCGGCGCGCCCCCCGCCGTAGAAGGGCACGCCTGCTGCGCGGGCAATGCGTTCCCCCAACTCCGGGAACTCCACCCAGACGATTCCCACCTGGGTCCGCGCCCACTCCGCCGCGTCCTGAACCAGGAAGCCTGACACCCACACGGCTTGAGGCTCAGGCTGCACCGCGTCGTAAATCTCCGCCCAGTCCTTCCACGTTGCCGCCTGCCACACCGGCTTATCCCCCTTGTAGGGCGGCGACATGTGCGCGCGGATGGCGGCCTTGGTGAGCAGCCCCGGCGAGTCCAGGTGCTCGCGACGCTCTCCCTTCAGTTCCTCCCATACTTCCTTGTTCCAGGCCTTCCGCTTCGCGAACCACTCCTCGATCAGCTCCAGTGGCTCGCCCCGGGGGTAGCGCCAGCGATGGTAGAAGCCGGCCGAAAGCTGTCGCGCGCAGGCCATGGCCTGGAGCTGCTCCTGGAACTGCTCTCCGTCGGGACGCTCGCCACCGTGCGCCAGTTCGATGAGCGCCAGCAGCTCATCAGGCACCGGCCCCGGGTAGCGGGGGCGGATAATGAGTGGCTTGTCCAAGGCGCTCTCGTCCGTGGCCACGACGCCGCTCGTGTCGTTGCGGCGGCGCCGGAAGCCCTCTCGGACGTGCTCTTCGGGCTCGCACAGCCGCTCCAGTGCACCAGGTGGGGCAATCACCTTGCCGGGGTCCAGCGCCGTGCCCCATTCCTCCACGACGTGGTGGGCCAGCGGGAGGGGCGAGCCCTCGCGTAGCGCCAGCCGCGACAGGTGTGCGTAGTCCTTGATGCTCTTGGACGCGAACGTCCCGGACAGGGCCACGAGCCGCGTCTCCGGACGCTTCTCGAAGTAGCGGAGGAAGCGGCCGGTGCGCGAGGCCTTCGGGTCCTTGAGGTTGTGCGCCTCGTTGAGGATGACGAGGTCCGGGCGGATGCGCTCCAGCAGGTCCGTGGCTTCCTGGCTGGAGAGCTTGTTGTAGGTGATGACGTGCAGCACCGGCAGCCCAGGCCGGAACCAGCGTCCGCCGGCGAGGTTGGGCAGGCGCCAGTGCGCGCCGTAGTAGTCCCACTCCGCCGTGAACTGGGGCAGCAGGTTGGCCGGGATGAAGAGGCAGGCCACGCGGCATGCCGGCATCGCCATGGGCATGAGGAAGGTGGTCAGTTCCTTGCCGTGGCCCGTGCCGATTGGCCCCAGTAGCCCGCCCACGCGTGACGCTTCCAGCAGCGCCAGGGCCTGGATGCGCCGCAGCCGCGTGGGGCACGGACGGGCAGGGGACATGGCCGCGCAGCCACACGGGCCCGCTAGGGAGCGCAGCTGGGCCTCCAGCGCCGCGACGTCCGCCGTTGTGTAGGAAGCGGCTAGGTCGCGGCGGGGCAGGGCGAGGATGCGGGTCAGGTCCGAGGACCAGCCCACGGGCGAGCGGCCAGTGCGTGAGTAGTTCTCGGCTACCTGGGGTACGTCACTCGGGAGCAGGGACGGCGGCAGGGGCACGCCAAGGCGCTGGAGGAGCTTCACGGCGGCCCTCGCTACCGGACGCCCCGGACGAAGTGCCCCGTGCCGCACAGCGGCTCCAGGGCCTCCACGGCCACCTGCATCAGCTCGCTGCCGGCCACGCCCAGGGCGGCGTAGGTACCGGGCTCGGGCGGCTCGGCGCGGATTGTGGCGGCCAGCACGCCCTTCCACCTCCCGTAGGCGAGGGGCGAGTCGTTGGGGGCGACGCGGATGTCCACGACGCCGCACTCCTGCTCAATCTTCGCCACCATGCGGCCGACGTAGCCGGCCAGCGGCTCGGCGGGGCAGTTGGGCACGCAGTCCACGAACAGGGACAGGCTGGCCTCGGCGGGCGGCGCGGACTCGGCGGCGCGGACGGCCTCCATCTCCGCCTTTGTCCGGCGCTTGCGGCGCGGGGATTCGTCGCTGGCCGCCTGGCTGGGCTGCTCAGGCGTGGCGACGGACGCCAGGACCGGGTTGCTCTTGGGCGCGTCCGGAGGCAGCACCGCCGCCAGCTCCAGCTCCGGAGCGGCCTGGGCGGGGGTGGGCGGCGTGGGGGCCGTCGCGGGTGCGGACGCGGCGGGCTGCGCGGGCGGAGTCTGGGGCTTCAGGATGCGATCCATCAGGGCCATGGGCTTGCTTCCTTGCGACTGCGAGTTGAGGCACTGCGCCTGGAAGGAGCACCCGCCGTACTTCTGGCAGGCGCTCCAGGTGGGTTTGACGTGGCTGGGGGATGTGGCCCGCGCGACGTCGCTCATGCGGCGCGCCAGCGGCTCGACGTGCGTGTGCCATTCGTCGCGGACGTGCTCGACGCTGACGGTGGCGACGACGGAGCGGGCGAGCTTCGCGCCGTGGGTCTGAAAGTAGAGGTGCTCCAGTTCCAGCCGCTTCAGTCCCGGGAAGCGCTCAGCGGCGAGGACGGCCCAGTAGCCGTAGCCCACCATCTGGATGCCGGCGTCGTGCGCGGCGGAGGCGAGTTGCTCAGGCGTGGCGGCGTAGCTGGCGATGGACTTCGTCGTCTTGTGGTCCGTGACGCGCAGCACGCCCTCGGCGAGTCGTCGCGGGTTGACGAGGTCGATGTAGCCGGTGAGCGGGATGCCGTCCGCGAAGAGCGGCGAGGGCTGGCCGAAGTGCTCCTCCACGAAGAGGTCCGGGCCAGGAACGGGCAGCAGGTGCTTGCCAGCCGCCGCGAGAGGGCCCAGCACGTCCTCTCCCGTGCGTAGGTAGTGCTCCAACTGGGCATGGACGGCGGTGCCAAGGTCCCGGGCCTTGGAGGGCCGCTCAGGCAGCAGGAGGACCTTGGCGAAGAACCACGCGCGCTCGCAGAGGGCGAACTTCCGTAGCTGCGAGACGGACAGTTTGCGGAGGATGCCGCCTTCGACCGCATGCTGCGTGAGCCCGGTGTCAGGTAAATTCACTCTCTATTCGATGGGGGCATTATCTGAACGCCGGATTTCTTTCAGATGGAGCAGATTGATGTTTTTCGATAGGTCTGTGCTTTTGCGGTGCCCTGAAAATAAGGCGGCGGTTCCCTCTTAAACTCGTTCAGCCCCCATAGGTGGTCGACACATGATCTCTGACGAGGAAGTTGCGGTAGCCATAAAGGCAGTTTTAGAAGCTCTGTCTCGGAATGACGGCGTCGCCATTCATGAGGGACTGCGAAAGTTGGCAGTGTATGGTCCAGAAGACTGGGTTGGGCAATTTTTAAGAAAGGGAGGGATGTCTAGCCCTGATTCGAAAGATTTTAGGCCTCGACTGGCGGCAATTCTCGGATCTCTTGGCAGGCTTCTCGAAGAGGAAGAGGAGTTTGATACCGATAAGGGTCTTGAGATTCTTGGATTGGTCAACGGCTTGATGTGCATTGCGGCAATGATGAGCTTCCTTAGGGAGAAATTGGATTCCTTGGAATTTTGGAAGCAGTCTCGACTGACCCGCATTTGGCGTCTTGCATGCTACGTCGAAACGCAAAGCATCTATGCGCGCCGGACCCTTGGTGAGCAGGCTATTGCTCAAGGCGCGTTCAATCCGATTGCCGCAATTCAATCCAACCAACATGTGCTGGGAGGAGAGGGTGCAGGGACTGTGAGCGTGGATCTTGCGCTTGAATCAGTTGTTGATGCAACAGAGCAGGTTCTTCGCCTGATGTTTCACAGGAGTTCGGATTCCGCAGGTGGGTTTGAGATTATAAGCCCCTATTTAGAGCAGGACTTTAGGAGCCTTATTACGATTTCAAGTACATGGCGGAGATATGTCGACTTGTGGAATCGTATCAAATTTAGTGGGTGGCTGCCTTCGCATCGGCCCGAAGGGGTTGTTTGGGAGCCTCCCTCAAGAGAGGATTACATGCGCGGCGAAGTCGGCAATGTTCGCGAGCGACTGTATGTTCAGCAGGCGTTTGTGCCGTATATTGTGCGGCCAGTGTCTGAGCTGGAGGCTGCGCGCAAGAAGATGTCTGATCTTGTTTCGAGTATTGTGATTCCTGAGCCTGGGGTCACATGGGGTTTGAATGTTGACTTTGAAGCCCTGCGTGGCCTGATGAGCCTCAATCGCTATGTGGAGGCCACGGAAGTCTATGTGAAGAGACGGCATTTGGGGGCTATCTTAAATGCGATATCCGATCGAACAGGCATTCCTTGGGATAAGCGGATGGCTATTATGCGAGCTCTGCATGTGCTGGCAGAAGGGCTCCAGGATGTGGCTCAGCATAATCTTGAGAGATCGGACAACGCCGATTGGGCCAAGACTGTAGTGGCTGTTGATAAGAAAAAACTAACCAATTTGCTTGCTTCGGCGACGGGGATTGAGTCGGAGGTCTGCGGGCGCTATGTGGATGGGGTGGTTTTTAATGAGAAGAGAAAGGGGCTCGAACTATGGGATCAACACTTGATTCCAATCGATTCAGAACGAGTTGTGCTGATTCCTTCGATCGTTACGATGGCACACCCGGTTAGAACGATTGAGCACTTGGCTTCCGAACTGTCTAACCGAATGTTTGACGTGCGTGGGACTCCATATGAGAAATCGGTTGCGGAGAGATTGGCGCATCTGACTGGCGCAACGGTTGCTCGCGGGATTAAGTTTGGTGCCTCTGATGGGCGTGAAGTTCAGTATGATGTCGCTGTTTTCTGGGGCGGGCATGCATTTCTCCTGGAATTGAAGTGTCTTAAATGGGTTACGTCTCCTGTTGATGAGTATGGAGCCCGGGAGGAGATTGATCGTGCTTTGGGGCAAGTGGAGCGTCGGCGACGATTGCTCAGAACTGATTGGAAGCAGTTTTGCGCCAAGGCCAATAATCAAGATCTCCCGACTGAGCCCCCAGAGGATGATGCTATCCATATGGTTGCCTTAACGAACATCATGAACTTCACCGGCATGAGTTCGGCAGGGGTGGCTGTTGTCGATGATTCAGTGCTGTTTAGGTATTTCGGTGATCCGCTAGTTGAGTTCGCCTTTGTGGGGCCGGACTCCGTAGAGATGAAGCCCCCGCTAATGCGTATTCGCGAAGATGGTTCTCCAGATCCGGTTGGGTTCTGGCGGTACCTCTGCGCACCGCCTCAGTTGTCTTGGATTCGTGAGCGCATAAGTTTGCAAGTGCAGCCAATCTTGGTTGCGTCTAAGATTCCGCAGCAGTACCGCATTGTTTCGGCATTTAATGATGTTGGGTCGAAGGTTCGGAGTGAAATGTAGCGGAATGCTTTGCATGTCGTAAGTTCAGCGGTGGCCATACTGGAGGCTTGGCGCTGGTGTTTGTGACGACGAGGGCTGCTCTTCGGCAGCGAGTCGCAACGATTCTGGTACCACCCAAACTCGTCGTCGAACAGTCGCCACGCTTTGAATTCGTTTTCTGAATCCGAGGTCGCGCAGGACGCTGGCAATTTCCCGGTCTGTGGCCGCGTTAAGGTTGCCCTTCAGAACGCCCAGCGCCTCCTCCGCCACCGTCAGCAGGGGCACGTCTACGGGCCGCCGTGCAGGCGGCATACGCAGGAGCCACTGGACGATGGCGTCCCGCTTCCCGTCGTTGGGTGTCTCGCTTCGCTCCTTGGCCTGAGACTCTGCGCGAGGGACTTCTTCCTCCGACAGCCACCACTTCTCACCCTGACGAAGCCGTGCCACGGCCTCCGCCCAGAGCTGCGCGCGGTCGGCCTTCAGTGCCTCGATGTCGATCGATGTGCATCGCACCGGCCACCAGCGCCGGTAGCCGCTCGGGTCGTTGCGCAGGTACTCCTCGCTGTTGGTGGTGCCGACGAAGACGCACCGCCGCGCCGTGCGCACCGTCACTCGCCCATAGGGCGGCCGGTAGGTGTCCTCGCTGCGTGACACGTAGGCCTTGAGTGCCTGGACGTCCGCCGCACGCCGGACGGCGTCCAACTCCGCCAGTTCAATGATCCAGAACTGAGAGGCGAGCGCGGCGGAGTCCTTGTGGCCGATGTCCAGCGTGGCGTCGCTGAACCACTCTCCTGCCAGCACGCGGAAGGCCGTGGACTTCCGCAAGCCCTGCGCGCCCTCCAGGATGAGCACGGTGTCCACCTTGCAGCCCGGCCGGAGCGCACGTGCCACGGCGCTGATGAGCCACTTGGGGCCGATGGTGCGCAGGTGCGTCACGTCGCCCGTGGCGCCCAGGTAGCGCTCCAGGAACGTGTCGATGCGCGGCCTGCCGTCCCAGACGAGGCCCTCCAGGTAGTCCCGGAGCGGGTCGTAGGCGTTGGCGTGGGCCACCTGGCGAAGCACGTCGCGGACCTGGGCAGGGCGGGGCATGAGGCCCAGGCGCCCGTAGCTGCTGCCCTGGACCCAGACAGCAATCTCCGTGTCCAGGTCGTCCTGTCGCACGTCCGCGCGCAGGGGGCTGCCCGAGAACTCGATTTCCTTCGAGGCCTCGTTGAATCGCAACGTGCCCCGCCACTCGGGCGAGCGCAGCAGCACCATGGACAGGTTGGCCTCGCAGTTGCGCAGCTTTTTCTCTCCGTCCCGCGTCTCGTAGGTGAGCAACTCCTTGCCCCAGGCCTCCGGTGTCTCCAGTCCCTCATCCACGGGCGGCAGCTTCTCGGCGGATGTCGGGGCACCTACAGGCGTGCCCAGCAGTGCCACGAGGTCATGGTTTGCCGCGAGCCGCTTCGCGTCGCGCTCCGCTTTGCGTGCACGGGCCCGGTGCAGCTTCTTCAGCGCCTCCGCCACCAGGTGCTCAGTCCCCTGGCCCCAGTCCGTCGCGGCCAAGCACGGGCGCAGCAGCTCCACGATGGCTGCGTCCGGCGTGTCGTTGGGCAGGCAGAAGGCCACGGTGCTCATGAGCTGCTGCAGGGACGTGTCCTGGCTGCCGCGCGGGGCCAGCGGCTCGCCGCGAAGTGCCCGGCCCACGAGCGGCTTGTTCTCCGGACGCGCATGTCGGCGCAGCAGCGTGGCAAGGTGCTGCATGTCCACGGTGGCCAGCAGCGGCGCCGGCGCAACGCTCGCGCGTGACGACCTCAGCAGTGCCTCCACGTCCAGTGGCTTGCCCTCCGCGCTCTCCGCGAAGCACTCGGCACCCTCGGGCGCGTCGGGCAAGTAGTAGAGCCGCGACAGGTCCTTGGTGGCAGGGTCGGCCGGAATGCGCAGCATGGCCAGGGCAGCGGCTCGCACGGCTGGCCACTCGCGCGGAAGCACGGGGCGGCTCAGCGGCATGACAAGCCGCATGCAGAAGTCTGGTGGCCGGTGGCTGTGCGTGGTGTGCAAGGCGTAGGCGTAGCCATCGCGCTCCAGCACTTCGAGCGGCGCCAGTTGCTCCGCCGCCAGGTGGTCCAAGTCAAAGACGGCAAGCGTGACGGCGTGCACGAAGTCGTTGCCGCGTCGCTCGCCGATGTCCACGGGGCTCCAGGCGGGGCCATTCTTCGCGGGGCACCGGCCAGGGCAGGGCGTCTGAGGGCATTTGCTGTGGCGATGCGTGGTGAGCAGTGCGCGCAGCGGCGTCCAGTCCCAGTCCTCGACGCGGGGCGTGTTGTCCTGGGCGGATTCGTAGAATGCGACCTTCATGGGTGATGTGTGCTCCAGCCGTGCGCGGCAGCGGGCGCGCCCAGCACGGACGACGCCCTTCGCTGTCTCAATGGGGGCACTTTCCACGGGTGGCGGTGCAGCGGCAGGGGCAGCCGAGTCACACGGCAACACCACACACAGGGGTCGTTGTCCTATCTCCTATTGGTTCTCGCGCGTATATATGTAGTTCTCTCTCAAGCTCTCTATGAAAGAGAGAGAACGAGAGTGATAGGTGTGTGGCGGGTGTGTTGGGCTCTCCGCCCTGCCTTGCAGTGCCGCTTCCATCGCCTGCGACGAAACACCCGCGAAAAGCCACGGCCAGAGTTCGCCCCCATTTGCAGGGGAGGGGCTGGAGAACCTGCCGGGTGATGGCGGCACGCGGCGCCGTGTCAGACGGCGATGCTACTCCCCAGGTCTTAGCCGTTGGAGGCAACCATGCGGGTCCATTCGGACACAACAAGCCGGCGCGCCCTGTATCCCGCCATGTCACAAGTGCGTGGATGTTTCACGCATAGCGGAGGCATGCCCTCCCTGCGTGACATGGCAGGTGTCTTGCTGGGGCTGCGCACATTGTCGCATGGGAAACGACGTTTCTCGACGCACGAGAGGGGCAAGGCGTGAAGAAGGGCAGTGCAGCGAAGCGGGAGTCTCATGTTTCACGTAGCGGAGCGTCGCGGCCGAGCCCGGATGAGCTGGTGAGCGAGATTCACAGGCGTCATGCGTCGGGCGAGTCCGGGCGGGCCCGGCAGCTGGTGGACGCACTGCTACGCCTGCTGGAGCCCCAGCTGCGGCGGCAGGCCCGTGGCTACGAGAAACTCAGCGGGTCGCTGCTGGAGGACGACCTCGTCCAGGTGGCGCTCCTTGAAGCGCTCAAGGCCGTGGAGACGTACAAGCCCGAGAAGCGCGGCCGGCAGACGTTCTCCACCTGGGTGGAGTGGCGAGCGCGCCGGGCCATCATGGAGCAGATCCGCCTGCACTACGCGGACGTCCGTCCCTCGGACGCCGCCCAGCGCGGGCGCAAGGGCCAGCCGAAGACGCGGCCCATGCCGCTGGTGAGTCGTGATGACGCGGCCGAGTCGCTGCCCGGCTCGCTGACGCAGATGCATGACGCAGCCCTGGCGCTGGAGGTGGCCACCGTCGAGGAGCTGTACGCTCTGCGCGAGGAGTGCGCTCGTCTCCGGCGCGAGGTGCTGCGGCTGGACCCGAAGCTGCGTGAGCTGGTGACCCGCGTCCACGGCCTGGGGCAGGCGCCGTGCGGCATCCGCGACGTGGCCGAGGACTGGAACGAGCCACGCAGCCGGCTGGACGTGCTGCTGGCCCGCGCCCACGAGCAGCTCCGCGAGCGCCTGTCGGACATGGGCGACTGATGCCCGTCCTCGTCGCCCAGCGTGGCGGCCCCTGTGCCGCATGCGGCGCGCTCGTGCTGAAGGGCGAGCGCATCGAGTACACGCTGGGGACGGGGCCGCGTCACCTCGCGTGCGCTGACAAGGCGCCGACGCTGCGCCGCAACCAGCACCAAGCGTCGTGCGTCCTGTGCGGCGTCAATGTGCCGAGGGGCGCCGGAGCCCTGTCCGTCACGGAAACGTGCGAGGGCGGGGCGTATACGCGGCGCTGGTCGGTGTCCTGCGTGGACTTCCTGGCCTGCCACGAGCGCATCGTGGCGGCTCTGCCCGGATTGCAGTCACGTTGAACATGGCTTGAGGCCCCCCCGGGTCCAAATTTGGGACGGTCGTCCCGTTCCTGCCTTGCTCGGCGGGCCCCCACGCTCGAAAAATTCTGGAAAAATCCAGATGCAGTATCAGCGGAGAGGTAGTTGGCACGGGTTTGCTCGCCATTCAGGGCATCCAGTTCCACCCTAGTAATTGACCTGGGTTCGTTGGAACTCGCCCATAGTCGTGAAGCGTCATTGATGACGGCGTTAGATCGCCCCACCAGGGGTCTCAAGCTAGGTAGGCGTCGATACCCAGCGCCCGCATCTTCTTATCCTCTGCGCTGAGTTCGAAGTTTGGGCGCCACCCACCGTCGAGTTGACCGCGAACATGGGTGGGCAATGCGTCGTATGCCACCGAGAAATGCTCGAAGTACGTCACCTTTGACACATCGCGCTTCCAGGCGAGTTCGTAGGTCGGGTCGTACCTCTCTTCCCCGACGATCAGCCACGCATGGGTGAGCCACTGCTTGGAGGGCGGCGTGTACCAATCCGCTGGCGGCATCGCAACGCCGTAGGCGATTCGCGCGAGGATGCCCTTCTTGGCCAAGGCCCACATCACAAGTAGGCAGTTGCTCTCACACCACTTCATTTTTGGCTGCTGGTAGTCGTCCGGTTTGTCCGGAGTTGGCTTGCCTGTCAACGTGTGAATCGCTTGGTGCACGGGCTCCGACAGTGGGGCGGGGAAGACTCGAATCAGCCCAGCATCAGCAGGGTCGGTATGGGACGGTTCTTTCATGTTCTGCTCCTTACTTAGAGCTAGCCCTGTATCGAGCTGATCATTTGCTTGGTCGCCAGCATCGAGACCAGCAGTGGGCGCAATCCTGGGACTATGCCCGAAGCCGTAACGGCGTGATATGCGGGCGGCGGACGCCAGAGTAATGCAGGGCGTAAGGCCGAAATCTTCAGCGAAACCGCCCCCATTTTGCATGGGAGATGGCGCGTCCCTCCAAGCTGACCCCCGAGTTACAGGCACTTATCTGCGGCCATCTGGAGCGCGGCCTCTTCCGGCGCGCCGTGGCTGGCCTCGTTGGCATCAACGAACAGACCCTCTCGCGCTGGTTTCATCGCGGTGCGGGAGAGGAACGGGGCCGCTTCCACGATTTTTTCCTCGCGGTGAGCGCGGCTGAAGCGCGCTTCATGCAGTCCGCCACGGACATGCTGATGGCGGCTGCCGCGCACAACCCGAAGCACGTCCAGTGGCTTCTTTCGCGACGTTTTCCGGAACTCTATGGCAGGCGGGACAACGTCTCGGAGGTGGCGCCCGAGGACAAGGCCGCCGACGAGCGCGCGCTGCGCGAGCTGCTGATGGACCGGCTGGGGCGCCTGTTGCCGGACGCTCCCGAGGCGACGGCCGGGACCAGCAGCAGCGGGGGCGACGATGCGCCGTGAGCGCCTCCCCTTCGCGGGGATGCTAGAGCAACTCGCCCCGGACGAGTCCCCGGCCGCCTTCATGGTGCGCCAGGCCGGCACCCGACAGGGCCTCGCGCGCCTCTTTGGGCGGATGACCCATCCCGAGGTGGAAACCCTCGTCCACGACCTGGACTTCTGGGCGCGCCGAGAACAAGTCCCCCCGGCGTCCTTCTCCACCTGCTTCATCATGGCGGGACGGGGCTTCGGGAAGACGTGGAGCGGGGCCCGGTGGGTCATCCAGAAGGCTCGGGAAGCGAAGTCCATCGGTGCCCTCATCGGGCCCACGGCGGCCGACGTGCGCGACACCATGATCCGTGGCACCAGCGGCATCCTGGCCCTGTCGCCGCCCTGGTTCATGCCCGTCTACGAGCCAAGCAAGCGCCGGGTGACGTGGCCCAACGGCGTCTACGCAATCTGCTACTCGGCGGATAAGCCCGACCGGCTGCGAGGCCCGAACTGCGGCTGGGCCTGGGGCGATGAGCCCGCTTCCTGGAAGCACGAGATGGCGGCCCTGGACCAGCTTCCCATGGTGCTGCGCATCGGCACCGCAGCGCACCCGCCCCAGCTGCTGCTCACCGGGACGCCCCGGCCGCTGAAGAAGCTGGAGGATCTCCTCTTCGCGGATGCAGAGGCGAAGACGCTGCGGCCGGGCGTTGTGCTGCGCACGGGCTCCTCGCTGGCCAACCGCGCCAACCTGGCGCCCAGCGCAGTCGCCACCATGCGCGCCCTCATGAACACGCGCTGGGGCCAGCAGGAGGTCCTGGGCCGGCTGCTCATGGACGTGCCGGGCGCCATCTTCGGCTCGGCGAAGTGGGGCAGGGTGGAAGCGGATGTCCACGAGTACGCGCGGGGGTTGGACCGTCGCATTGTGTCCGTGGACCCGGCGCCCACCAGCGAGACGGGCTCGGATGAGACGGGCATCGTCGTCCAGGGCGTGAGAAGCAGTCCGCTTGTCGGGACGGATGGCGCGCCGCTCAAGCGCGTGTCTGTGCTCAAGGATGCGAGCCTCCGGGGCTCGCCGCGTGAGTGGGCCGCCGCCGCAATCCGCGAGTACCTGGCCTTCGGCTGCGACGCCCTGGTGGCGGAGGTGAACTCGGGCGGAGAGATGGTGGAGACGACCATCCAGACCGTGGCCTCGGAGATGGGCGTGCAGGTCAACGTGAAGCCGGTGCGTGCGCGGGAGGCGAAGTCGAAGCGGGCCGAGCCGGTGAGCGCTTTGGCAGAGACAGGCCGCATCGAGCTGGTGGGCACCTTCCCGAAGCTGGAGGCTCAGCTCTCCAAATTTAGCGGCCTCAATGGCCGCCGCGATGACCGGGTGGATGCCTTGCTGTGGGGCGTTCACGAGCTGGTGTTCGCTGACTCGTTCTTCTGTCTGTGAGGGTGGACGCGATGGGTTTGTGGGACCGGATGAAGGCGGCGGTGGCACGTCCTCCGCGCCAGGGGACAGGGCTGGAGCTGGCTCGCTGGCAGCAGGCACCGCCGCGCCGGGGGACGGCGCAGCTCCTGGCGGCGTACCGCGAAATGCCATGGCTGCGAGCTGTCGTGGACGTGGTCGCGGACTCCGTGGCCGGGGTGAACTGGCGCGTGTACCGCCGCGTCTCGAAGGACGGGCACCCAGTGAAGGACTACGCGCTGCGGAGCGCAACGCGCGAGGTCCGTGCCATGCGGCTGAAGTCCATGCTGGACGCGGGCGAAGTCCAGGAGATGCCGGACCATCCCATTCTGCGGATGCTCGCCGACCCCAACGACTACCTGACGGGCCGCTCCGTGACGAAGCTGGTGCAGGTGTACCTGGACCTCGTCGGCGAGGCCTTCCTGGTGCTGGAGCGCGTGGCTGGATTCCCAGTGGGCTTCTGGCCGGTGCCTCCCAACCTCGTCACGCGCCTGCCGGCGCTGGACGTGCCACGCGAACAGCGCACGTTCACGGTCGCAGTGGGCGGCGTGATGCGGGAGATACCAGCGGTGGACGTGCTCCACCTTCGCAACCTGGACCCGGAGGATCCGCTTGGGCGCGGAGTCGGTCCCGCCTTCGCTCTTGGGGACGAACTAGACACGGACGAGTTCGTGGCGCGGTTCCTCCGGGCGAGCTTCTGGAACAACATGCTGCCGCCAGCCATCGCATCCATCGAAGGGTTGACGGATGCGAACAGCGCAGGGGCGAAGGCCTTCAAGGAGTCGCTGGCCCGCGAGCATCAGGGGCCGGACAAGGCGGGCAAGCTACTCCTTACCAGTGGCCGCGTGACGTTCGCGCGCCTCGATACGAGCTTCCGCGACATGCAGTTGGTGGAGTTGAGGAAGTTCCTCATGAGCTTCGTGCGGATGACGTACCGCGTGCCGCCCGAAATCGTGGGCGACATCTCCAGTTCGAACAAGGCGACGGCCTTCGCTGCACGGGAAAACCTCGCTGAGCAAGCGACGTTTCCCCGTATGGAGTTCCTCCGCACCGAGTACCAAATGCGGCTGATGCCGCTGTTCGGTGATGGGGATGCCATCCTTGATTACGACAGCCCTGTTCCTGCGGATCGCGAGCACCAACTCCGCGTTATGAGCACCATGCCGGAAGCCTTCAGCTATGACGAATGGAGGGATCTAGCGGGCTTCAAGCCGGACCCGAAGCGACAAGGGTACCCCCTGCCGCTTCCTGGGCAGGTTCACGGGCGAGCCCCCGATGCGTCAATGCAGCCTGCGAGTGAGCCTTAAGGCCCCAGGAGTCGTGGCTTTCAAGGTTTCTTTGTCGGTGGAGGCTGCGAGGTCAGCTTTTGTACTGTGTAGATTTTATACAGAAGAGGAGGGAGGCCCTGGGTGCCACGAGCGCCTGGGAAGACTTCAAGCTTGTCAAGACTCTGGTCTTGAATGCAATGTTCAATATTGTCCATGGCGCGGGAGAAAATGCCCATTGCGATCTCGGCTTCTTTTGCGCGTCTGGCGGCAAATTCGGGCAAATGGGATGAGCGCACTATGTCGATGGTTGTAATATGCCGCCTTGATTCTGCACCTCTCCAGTGAATGCGTGCGGAGTTAACTGGGTGCAGTTCCATTTCCCCTGATTCTTCCGACAAAAAAGTCTCAAATATTTCTCCGTCAACAACAATGCATGGGAGGGCTATGCATGCCGTGTCTGGAAAGCCATTTTCTCGGTTGTAGCTTGGCTTGTCGTATTTCTCTAGTAGTTTCGATGTGGTTGTTGTGATGGATTGCATCGCGTTGTAGGCTTGATCGTTTTTTGAGAAGCACTGTTTTGCCGTAAAGCCTGGTCGTTCGGGTGCCTCGAACATTGATAGGTCATACAGTTCGTTTTTGCCTGCAAGCGTCCAGAGGATGGCTCTTCCGTATGAATCGCCCATGGTTTGATTGATGCATGCGCTCGGCGCCATTCGGGCGTCTTGTGAGGTGAAGACAACCCATGGCTTGTCCTTAGACCACTTGCATTCGATGGTATGAGTTATTCTGAGGAATCCATCGTTTTTTGTGCGACTTATGTCTGCGGAGACGTCGATTTCACGGACGGAATTGTTGGACGGATCGTGGACGTGATAGCCCTGCCGTGTTTTGAATCCGGCGTCTCTAAGGGATTTTGCTGTTTTGAATTCAAGAGGATAGCCTTCTGAGTTTAGCCAGTCTCTTATTTTTTCTTTCATTTGCGTGCTCGCGGAAATGTGCTGCCGTGGGGTCGGGGTTGCGGATGTTGGACGCTCTTACTTGGTTTGGGGCTCTGCGCCAGTCCAGAAAGTTACCCCCATTGAAGAGGTGAATGCCCAAACCTCTTCAGCGCGCTCGTCGTTTCGTCGCCCACAAGGACGTCTCTTCTGCCAGTGAATGCCGGCCGAAGATTTTTACCTTCCGTGCCAACGATGCCGACTTTGACCGCTATGACGACCGTTTGGCCGTCCACGGCTGGAGGCTCGATGCCTATGCCGCGAACCCTGTTGTCCTCTACATGCACGATGATGGCTCCGGCGGGATGTTCGGTGCAGGTCGCACGGACATCCTACCAATCGGCAAGGGCCGGGCCTATGTCCAGGGTGACGCCCTGCTTGTGGACATCGAGTTCGACCAGGACGACGAGTTCGCCCGGCGCGTCGAGTCCAAGGTCGAGAAGGGCATCCTCAACGCGGTGAGCGTCCGCTACCGCATGCTGCGCTACCACGAGAATGAGCGTGGCGGTTACGACTGCGACGAGCAGGAACTTCTCGAAATCTCCGTCGTCACGATTCCCGGCAACCAGCGCGCGGTGCGGCTGAAGAAGCATGCCGACGATCGCGTCGCCCTCATTCGCGACATTGCGGACGCGGTGGTGAAGGCGCTGGGCCACAAGGGCCGGAAGAAGCGCAAGGCCGCGCCGCCTGCCGCACCTCCCCCCCTTTCCGAGTCCGACACCCACGCCCTTGCCGCTCATACGGCCCGGGCTCTGTTGCAGCACCTCCAGGAGAAGGCATGACCCCCGAGCAGATGCAGGAAATGGCGAAGTCGCTGGGCCCGCTGGTGGCCGCGCAGCTGGTGGAGCAGTCTAAGGGAAACCGTGACAGCTATGCGGCTCTGCTGGGCTCCAAGGCGGCCGACACCGCGCCCGAGGAGCCCCGCCGCGCGCCGATTACCGGCAAGCACATGACGGAGGGCACGGGCCTCAACCTCATCCGCTTCGTGAAGGCGAAGGCCGTCGCTCGCATGGACGGGCGCAACGTGGTGGATGTGCTGAAGGGCTGGGGCGACGAGGTGGTGAGCAAGGCTCTCTCCCAGGGCAACTACTCGGGCCTGGGCTCCCTGGTGCATCCCCAGTTCGCCTCCGAGTTCATCGAGCTGCTGCGCAACAAGGCCGTGGTGCGGCAGGCCGGCGCCCGTGTCATCCCCATCGGCGCCTCGCTCACCTTCGACCGGCAGTCCAGCACGGGCACGGCCTTCTATGGCGGAGAGACAAGCACCATCCAGGAGTCGGAGCCGGGGACGGACACGGTGTCCCTGTCCGAGAAGAAGCTCACGGCGCTGACGGCGGTGCCCAACGACCTCATCCGCAATGCGTCCGTCAACGCCGAGGAGTTCATCCGCAACGACCTACTGAACGTCATGGCACTGCGGGAGGACATGGCCTTCCTGCGAGGCAGCGGCACGCAGCTGGAGCCGCGCGGCATCCGCAACCAGGTGGACGCGGCCCACGTCTACGCGGAGACGGTGACCACGGCGGGTGCTCCCACGTTGGGCGAGATGAAGAAGGAGCTGAACAAGGCGAAGAAGAAGCTGAAGAAGGCCAACGTGCCCATGGTGCAGCCGGTGTGGCTGATGTCCCCCAACGCGGAGACGGCCATTCTCGATGCTCCGGGCCCTGGCGGGGAGGGGACCAACGCCCTGGAGCGGGAGATGGTGGAGCGCGGCACGCTGCGCAACGTGCCCTTCTTCGTGACCAACCAGATTCCGGAGACGCTCGGCTCGGGCAAGAACTGCTCGGAGCTCTATCTCGTGGACATGGCCGAGGTGCTCATCGGCGAGTCCATGGCGCTGGAAATCGACGTCTTCCCCAACGGCGCCTTCACGCGCGGCGGCCAGGTGGTGTCCGGCATCTCCACGGACCAGACGGTGCTGCGCGCCATCACCAAGCACGACCTGGCCATGCGCCACCGGCAGTCCGGCGTCGTGGTGAAGGACCTGAGCTGGGGCAGCAACTGACCGGGGCGATGCCCCACGAAAGGACATCATGAGCGCACCGCACATCAGTCAGATCGGCGCCTTCATTGCCGCTCGCCTGGGCACGCTGCCCGCCGCGACGCCCGCTGGAACCCGTCAGGGGACGGGCTACGACCGGCTCCTCCTGGGCGAGAGCTGCGTCCTCGTCGCAGCTACGGGCGCGGTGACGGGCGGCCCCACCGCGCAGGGCTATGAGGTGAAGCTCCAGCACTCCAGCGACAATGGAGCGGATGACGCCTGGACGGACTTCGCGCCGGCCGGGCCGGGTTCGGCCTCCGTGCAACTCGCTGCGGCGAACGCCTTCGCGGAGAAGGACGTGGACCTCGGCGCGGCGAAGCGGTTCGTCCGCGTGGCGGAGTCCACGACGCTGACAGGCGGGACTTCGCCCAGCCTCCAGGTATGCGCCTTCGTCGTCTTCGGCGGCGCCATGACGTTGCCGGTGTGAGGCCATGGCGAGTCCTGCTGACCTATGCCTTGCCGCCACCGTTGCGGATGACCTGGGCGTGGCGGTGACGCCGCGCCTGGAGTCCCTCGTCACGGCGGCGAGCCGGGCCGTTGCTGGCTACTGCGGCCGGGTCATCGAGCACGGTCAGGGGCTCGTGGAGTACCCGGCGGGCTACGGGCGTCCGTTGTTGCTGCTGGAGCGCCCGCCCGTTGTCCTGGTGGTAGGCGTTTGGGAGGGCGGTGCCCTTGTTCCGGCCGAGGAGTACGAGTGCCACGGGAAGATAGCGGACGCCGGCATGCTGTACCGCAAGCGCGGCGCGTGGCGGGAGACGGCGCGCTTGGGTGGGCTGGTGGTGGATGCAGTGGACAGCTACCAGGGCAGCGAAGACGGCATCCGTGTCGTCTACGACGGGGGCTTCGTGACGCCGGGGCAGCGAGCCCTGGACGTGTCGCGTGTGGTGACGTTGCCGGAGGACGTGCAGGAGGCCGCCGTTCTCACGGCGGTGCAGCTGTACCGCTCGCGCGGTGTGGACTCGATGGTCGCTAGCGAGTCCATCGGGGATTGGTCTGTCAGCTACTTCGCTGCGAAGGCAGAGGGGAAGAGTCCCATCCCCGGTGTCGCGCAGGCGCTGCTCGCGCCCTACGTCATTCATCGGGTGAGCTGATGGCCTCGCCCACGGACACCTTCCGGCAGTCGATCACCTATGCCGTGTTGACGGGACGGGACGCCTACGGCAAGCCGGTGCTCGGGCCCCAGGCGACGGCGCGGGCTCGTGTGCAGCCGTCCCGACGGCTCATCCGTGATGCCAACGGCAACGAGCATCTGGCCGCGCACGTCGTCTACACAGGTGCGCCCATCACTTTGCAGCACCGCGTGTGGCTGCCGGGGGAGGACGTGGCGGACTTCAACCGCGCGCGGCGCCCCGTCGCCGTGGATGAGAGCGTCGACGGTTTGGGTGTCGTCCGCTTCCGGAAGGTGTGGTTCTAATGCGTGACGTCGCTTCTGAACTTGCGGTTCTCCTAGAGAGCGTTGGGCTAGGACTTGTTCGTCCGCCAGCTCCAGGCGCCAATCTCTTTACTGCGCCAATGCCCGAGGCGGATGGAGGCGTACCAGATATGGCCGTGGCTCTTATGGTGACGGGCGGCGCGGAGCCGCTTCCGTACCTGGGGCGGAGTAGTGTGGCATTTCTTGCGCCAAGCGTCCAGGTGCGCATTCGCTCTAGGCGCGAGGATTTTGCAGGTGGGCAACGCCTCGCTAACGATGTCTTGGACGTTGTCGCGCTGACATCGCTTACGCCAAATATCCATGTTCTTGCGGCAACCTGCGCTCCTCACTACGCTGGCGCAGACAATGAGGGTCGACATCGCTGGAGCATCGATATTTCGTTTGGGTATGCTTACAGAAAGGATGCGATCTAGGGTTCTGAGGGTGCTTTGTATGTTGAGGAAATTCGGTAAGCTGCTGATGGGGCTGTTTCCTTGGGTGCGGTCGAGAAATGGCCGACCTGGAAGTGTAGTGCCAGTTTTCGGCACAAATGAAGAGTGTCCATATTGCACCGTTGCTCTTCGAGATGTTGATTTTGGCGGGGATCATATTTTCCCGGAATTCATGGGCGGAAGCAAGAAGGTTCCTGCCTGCGATGTCTGTAATCACGGTTTTGGTGGAGCGTTCGAGGGCGTTGTTGCTCGTCAATTTCAGATGTTGGACGTGTTCCTTGCTGCGAATGGGCTGCGTCCGAAGCACCCAATTAGGACATGGAGTCGCGCCTACACTTACGACGGCTTGCCATATGATCTTGTGCCTTTGGAGGACGGCAGGCTGCGGCCGGAGCTTTCGCACACTGTTATCGAAGAGCGAGATGCAGATGGGGTGGTGCGGAAAGCCACCTTTAAGAGTCGTCGCGAAGCCAAGGGCTTCGAGCGAAAGCTTTCGGCAAAGGGGTGGAAGGTTGTTATTGAGTATGAGCCAGGAGTGCCGCACGAGGTAGCTGATTTGGGGGTTGGCCTGACGTTTGGGTCGGAAATGCAGGAGCTCGCGCTTAAGATCTGTTTGTCTGCCTGCACAGGGCTTGTTGGCCTTGAACACGAGCGGCTTTCGGCTGCGAGGAGAGTCCTTTGCGGGGAGCCTCCCGAGGAACCCATTGTTTTCTTGGACTTCTCTGAACGCGCGGAGATTGATGCGCGACGTAAGCCTCTTAGCCATGTTGTTTATGTGGAGCAGACTCCGCAGCGAGTGTACGGTGTGGTTCAGTTTTATGGCTCTTTTCAGTATTATTGCTACTTGAGTGATGCTCCAGGGGCTGCTCGTTCGTCAGCGCTGATTGGATGCCTTGACGTGCTCACTGGTGATGAGCGGTTTGAACTGTTGAGGCCGCTGGATTTGAGTGGCGCCCCGAGCGGACTGGAATGCAGTCGGCCGGAGGAGCCATATGTTGAGCTGCTCTCCCGTTTTGAGGAACAGGCCAAGCAGAGGGGCGCTAGTCATCTTGACCTCAGCCTGACGAACTTGACTTTCGGTGCTACCGAAGAGAGCAAGGGACGGCAGGAGGATGATGGTTCATGAGCGATGGGCCATGAGTTGATCGAACAGAAGATGCTTTCCCTGCCATTAGGGGGGGCGGCTAGGTGCTTCTGCGTTACCTGCGAAGAGTGCCCCCATTGAAGTAGGGGATGCCTGTCCGAGTCAAAGTCGATGCGATGAGGCTGGAGCGCCTGCGCCGCTCGCCCGTCGAGGTGCTGCGCGCGCTGGATGCGCCATGTCGGGAAATTGCGCGCCTCGCCTTGGACTACTCTCTCTTCTTTGTGCCAGTGGGCACGGGCCACCTGCGCGATAGCGCCTTCCTGAGCGGCCCCCTCCACAACCTGAGCCAACGCCTCTCCACGACGTGGACCGCAGGCTACGCGCACGCCTCTGCCGGTCCCATTCATGAGGGTTGGCACTGGGGCGCACAGCTCTTCACCCCGCCGCCGCACTTCCTTCGCAAGTCCTTCCGTCGTGCCCGTGGCAGCGCTCGCCGTCGCGTCGCTGCCGTCCTGAAGGACTTCCTGGCGCAGCGCTTCCCCTCCCAATGACTGGAACCACCACCATGCCCGAACCCCGAGAGGCCTTCTTCGACAAGCTCTACATCCGCGCCACGGACACCGCGCCCGTGGAAGCGGATGCGCTGGATGGTGTCCTGGAGGCGCCCGTCAACCGCGCGAAGGACACCGTGGACGCCAATTACTTTGGCGGAGACGGGTACAAGCGCACGAAGGGCACCTGGAAGTCCTTCTCCATCCCGTTGTCTGGCCACGTCTTCAAGGGCAGTGCCCCGCAGCAGGTGCTGCGTGATGCCTTCGAGAGCGATGCCACCGTATTTTTCACCATCGTGGAGGACGAGACCGCGTCCGTGGGCACGCAGGGCTTCCGCTACCCGGTGAAGGTGACGTCCTACGAGGAGGGCCGCAGTTCCACGGACGTCGTCACCTTTTCCGCCACCCTTGCCGGCCAGGGCGCGCCCATCGCGGTGTAGCCGCTTGCTTGCCCACTTCACACCCGAGGCCTCACCATGACCGCACCCACCACGCTCCGAAAGCCCCTCGGCACCCGTCGCAAGTTGCACCAGCGCGTCACGTTGGACGGCGCCGACTACGACATCTGCCAGCCACCACTGGGCGAGAAGCTTGAGCTGCTCGCCGCCGCGAAGGCCGCCAAGGAACTGGGGCCGGACCGGAAGCCCGTGGATGAGTTCGCGGGGATGGCGATGATCGCCCGCATCGCCGTCCTCTGCCTCTACCACCCGGACACCGCCATCCGTGTCTTCGATGAGTCGGAGGTTGGCCAGGTGAAGCGCGAGCCCTGGCTGGAGGAGATTCAGGACGACTTGGCCCGGGCCTTCGCGGGACCGACGCTGGAGGAGGCGAAGGGAAACTCCGGCACCACCCCGAGCTGAGGGCGCTGCACGCGGTGGTGAAGCTGACGGGCCAGTCGCCCGAGGAAGTGCGCGGCTGGGCCTGGGAGGACGTCGTCCATCTCCTGGCCCACTGCGCCCTGGAGGCCGAGGAGGTGCGCGGAATGCACGCTCCAGGCCCCACCTCTCATGCCGGCCCGCTGACGACGACAACGGTTTTCAGGAAGCGTCCCAAGAGGTGAAGCATGGCCGGAGGCCTGCGCGTAGGCGACCTGTATGTGGCGGTGACAGCCTCGGTGGGCGAGGCCTTGTCCAACCTGGGCAAGGTGGTGGAAGCCGTCGAAAAGGCCGCCAAGCAGGTGAAGGAGAAGTCCAAAGGCCTGGGGGAGATTGGCGCGGCGGTGGCGGCGGGGATTGCCGGTGCCGTCGCGGCGGCGTCCAAGTCCAACGCAGCCATGGCGCGCGAGACGGAGCGGATGACGTCGCTCCTCTACACGCTGGCGGCGGACGTCGGCGACGCCTTCCTGCCGGTAGTGCAGCGCATCGCAGACGGCGTCGAGTGCGTGGTGGCGAGCTTCCAGTCCCTTTCTCCAGAGATGAAGGCCGCCGCGTCGGACGTGCTGGTGTGGGTCGCCGCAGCGGGCCTTGCCGTTGGAGCGTTGGGGAAGGTGGCGAACGTAGTGGAAGGCGTGGCTACGGGCGCTGGCGGGCTGGTGAAGGTGCTGGGCCTGCTCAACAAGTCCGTGGCCCTGGCCTCCCTGGCCGCTTCCATGGACAAGGTGACGGCCTCAATGGGCGGAATGGTGGCGAGCACGCCGTCTGTCACCGGCAGCCTGGGGCGCCTGGCCCTCTCCACCGGAAGCCTGCTGGTGCCGCTCGCGGCGGTAGCCGCAGCCGTTGCGGCGCTGGTGCTGCTGGCGGGCAGCGTCTACGCCGCCTGGGAGGACAGCAGCACGGGCCTCGCGGACTTCTTCCGGGACATGGGCGACCAGCTGGCGACGTGGGCGGGCCGCATCGCGGACGGCTTCTCCCGTGCCTTCCTGGCGCTGGGCGACTTCGTGAAGGGGGCGGCCCTTTCCGTCCTGGACGGCGTCGCTGCGCTGGTGCGCGGCGTCTCTCGCCTCTTGGAGCCGGTGGCGCGGCAGGCGGGCTTCCCGGAACTGGCCGCCACCTTCCGGCAGGTGTCCACCGTCACGGGCCGGGAGCTGCTGGAGACGCTGGGGCAGGGCGCCCAGGTGCTCTGGGACGGCGCACGGCAGACGGCGGTGGCGGTGGGGGACGCGGTGGCCGGTGCGGGGCGTGAGCTGGAGGAGAGCGTCGCCTATGGCCTGCGCACCAGCGCGGCGGGCGCGAAGCGCCTTGGCGCGGACCTCGCCCGGGCCCTCAACCTGGAGGGCGTCACATCGCAGATTCATGCCCTCCTGGCGAAGCTGACAGGTGGGGGCGCAGCACAGGGCAAGGCGCGCATCCGCAAGCCCACGGACAAGGCCGCCCTGGAGGCCGCCCAGAAGCAGGAGGCGGCGGAGCAGGCCGCCATGGCGAAGCTCCAGGCCCAGGCCAACGAAGAGTCGCGCAAGGAGTACTTGGCCAGCATCCGTGCGGAGGAAGCCGCCGGCGCCGCTGCCTTCCACGAGATGCGCCTGGAGGCGGAGAGCCTCGCCGCTGAAGCGGAAGCGGCCATGGAGGCTGCCAGGGAGTCGCTAGTGGACCGATTCATCGGCGGCCTGGGCCAGCTGGGCGACCTCATCAACGCGGGCGTCCAGGGCATGGAGGCGGGCGGTGTCTACGGCGCCATCATCGCCGTGGTGGGCGAGTTGCTCATGCAGTCCGAAGGCTTCAAGGGCGTCATCGAGTCCGTCAACACGCTCATCCAGAAGGTGGCCGACTCGCTGGGCACGCTGCTGGAGCCGCTCCAGCCCCTGCTCAACGCGGTGACGATGGTGGTGGACGGCTTCCTCTCCGCACTGACGCCTGTCTTCGAGATGCTGGGGGAGGCGATTGAACCGCTGGTGCCGCCGCTGGTGGTGCTGGGCGACATCCTGAAGGGCCTGGCGCCCCTCTTCGAGGTGCTGGGCCGCACCTTCCTGCTGATTCAGCAGCCGCTCAGCATCCTGGGCGGACCCGTCATGAAGGCCCTTTTCACGGCGCTGAAGTTCGTCGGCAGCGTCGTCCTCACCATCGCGAAGGCCATCAGCGAAGTCTGGAATGCCGTCATCGGCGCGGTGCAGGCCGTCATTCGCGCCATCTCCAGCCTCATCGACTGGACGGGCTTTGACGGGCTGAAGAAGTTCGCGCGCTCGCTCAACAAGCTGAAGGTGGACACCGACAGCATGGACGACTCCCTGCGCGTGCTGGAGGACACGACGTGGGACTCGGCGAAGGCGCGTGCCGAGGAAACCGCCCAGGTGGAGGAGCACACGAAAGCCGTGGCCCGAGCCACAGCGGCCCTCTCCAATGTGCCAGCCGCGTGGAAGGTGGCGCTGCGCCGCTTCGAGGCCGAAGACACGCAGGATGGCCCCACGGTGCCGTCCAAGCCGAAGCCCTCACCCGAGGCGCCTGATGCCGGGGAGCCGGAAGAGGGCGCCCCGTCCTTGCCCAGCGGACCGGTGCCGGGATGGCTCCTCGGCATGTTCCCGCCCGCCATTCAGCAACTCCTCTTGGGGCAGGTGCCCGCGACGCCTGCGGTGCCGGGATGGCTCGGCAGCTTCCTGCCTCCTGGCTTCAGTGGGGGAGGGCAGGTGCGTGCGCCGGAGACGGGCAACGTCTCCGCCATGGCCGCGCCCGTCACCTACAACATCACCGGCTACGACATCGACGCCGCCATGGAAGCGACGCGGCGGGACGAGTCGCTGCGCCAGCAGCGCGCGAGCATCCGCGTGGCTGGCAGCCGCGTGCGCCTCTCCGCCTTCTGAGGACCCCCATGCCGCCCGCCCTGGCCCTTTCTGGAATCCCTTTGCCCGTCTCGGCGGAGCGGGGCCTGACGTACACGCCGACGCTGCTGGGCGAGCACCGCCGCACCTTCTCCGGGTGGCTGCGCAGCAGTGAGCGGCGCGAAGTCTTCACCCTGGCGGGCAACACCGGGCCCCTGACGCAGGAGGAAGCCCGCGCGTACCGGGGGCTCCTCAAGGGCGAGGGCCAGGTGTGGAGCTTCGAGGACGGGCTGCGCAGCCAGGCCTTCCTCTCGCCGAGCGCCATGGTGGGCAACGTGTGGGCGGTGGAGGCCATGGGCCGCTTCGGCGGGTGCCTGCTTATGGATGCGGAGGCCAGCGTCACTTTCCCCACGAGCTTCGGAGCGAAGTGGACGGTGGCCTACTGGTGGAAGCGCCAGGGGACGAAGGACAGGTGGCTCCACCACATCCACCGCGCGGGCGTGGGCCTCAGCGTCAACGGAGTGCCAAGCACCAAGCCCCACGCGGACGGCTTCCTCGTCGTGGACGGCGCGGGCCAGTTGCCCCAGGGCGCGGTGACGCTCGGTAACGCGGGGGCTGAGGGCGAGCTGCTGGTGGATGAGCTGGTGGTGCTGCCGTGGGTGGCGCCCGCGTCGTGGGTGGCCCCCTGGTTCGCTGCCGGCGAGTCCTTCGGCGCGCCGTACCCGTACCACCGGGCTTCGGGCGCTGCCCTCTACGAACCGCTGCCCGTGCTGGGCCGGGTAGGGACTGGACGCGCGGTGCAGTGGTGGGAGGGCGGAGTCCTCGTCCTCGGGCAGGAGTTCGACTTCGAGTTGCAGGAGCGCTGACGCATGCGGCCCCTCTCTTCCTTCCAGGCGGCCCTGCTGGGCAGCCGCTCCGGCTATTCCACCCACCCGCGCGTCTGGGTGCGCGACGCGGCAGGGGCGTGGCGCGGCCTACACACCCTCCTGGGCTTCGACTGGGTGCTGGGCGTGCGCGTCAACGACAAGGTGGACGCGCCCGTGGCCGAAGCGGAGGTGTCTCTGTTGCGCAGCAGCGCCGCTGGAGCACGTCTCTCCCTTTCACCCCTGGTGGTGCAGTCGCTTGCCAACACGTCGGACGCGGGCACTTTCGCGCCGCTGCTGGTGGAGGGCGCCTACTTCCGCGTGGAGCTGGGCCTGGCGCCGCTCGCCACCACGCCGAAGGAGGCGGACTACTTCGAGGTCTTCCGAGGCCGCATCGATGAGGTGGACGCCGGGCCTGACGAGCTGCGCGTCATTGGCCGCGACCTGGGCGGCCTGCTGCAGGACACCTTCATCGAAGTGGAGCGCGAATACGGCAACGACACGGTGGGCGTGGCGGTGCAGTCCATCATCCAGTCGCTGCTGGACGACAACGGCTTGGCGTCCTTCGCGCTCTTCACGCCAGTGGACCCCATGTCCCAGCGCGGCCGGTATGTGCAGAAGGTGGAGCCGGTGCTGGACGCGGCGCGCACTCTGGCGCAGCGGATTGGCTGGGACTGCCGCATGCGCTGGCAGCCTGCCGCGAGCGCCTATGCGCTGACGCTCGCCGCACCCAACCGCCTCCAGCCGGAAGAGGACTGGGCCTATGGCCCGGACGAGTACGGCAACCTCGATGGCGTGACGCGGCAGCTGGCGGACATCCGCACGGACGTGGAGGTCGTCTACAGCGACAAGTTTGACTTAGACGCCTCGGGCACGCCGAAGCGGAAGACTGTGACGGCCAGCAACCCCACGGCGCGTGCGCAGGTGGGACGTCGCTGGATGCAGGTCGCGAACGACGCCCTCGACAACATCGACACGGAGCCCGAAGCCCAGCGACTGGCGGACGCGGCCATCGCGGACCTCTCCGTCTCACCCCTGACCGTCACCATGACGGTGGATCCGCACCCCGGCCTGGAGCTGGCGGACCTGGTGCTCGTGCTGCCGGATGGCGTGCGCCTGGACACAGCGCAGCGGCTCGCGGTGCAGGAACTGGAGCACCAGTGCGCCACGGACGGCACGGCACGCATGAAGCTGGTGCTGCGTGGCCAGCCCTCTACGTCGCTGCGTGAGTGGCTGGAGCGCGACAGCCGGCCGGGCATTGCCCCCAGCGCCACCTTCACGGGCCCGGCCGCGCCGCAGGAGGTGAGGGCGACGCCGACCGTCAACGGGTGCGTGGTGACGTGGACCCCCGCCACCACGGGGCCGGCCTGGGACGAGTACGAGGTACACGCGTCGCGCACGCCGGGCTTCCAGCCCTCGGAGGCCACCTTCCAGGGACGTGCCTCGGCGACGCGGTTCCCGCTTCCCGACTTGCGTCCCGGTGCCACGTACTACTGCCGGGTCGTGGGCCGCGACGCCTCGGGCAACCTGGGCGCGCCATCCGCCGAGGTGTCCGTCACCACGGCCTATGTGACGCCCGCCACGTTGCAGCCCGCCGTGGCTTTCGGGGAGTCCCCACCCAACCCCGACTTCGAGGCGCACTCCTTCGAGGAGCTGCCGCCAGACGCCTGGACGATGGGCGTGGGGCTCTGGGGCGCGCATGCCCAGGTGACGGCGGACGCGTACACGGGCGCGCGTGCCGTCCGGCTGGTGGCGAACGGCACGCGGCTGGACGCCCAAGCGATGATTGCGCGGCCTGGCGACAGGTACAGCGTGGATGCCCTCGCGAGGGCGTCACAGGTAGGGACGGCCTTCTCCGTCCAACTTGTCTGGTACGGCGGCGCCTTCAACGTGTTGGGTACGGTGAGCACGACAAAGATGCTGCCGACGAGTGGCTGGGAGCGGATGACAGGCTTCCACAACGCGCCTGCCGGGACGCGCTACGTCCAGGTACGCCTGCTGGCCCTGGCGACGCAGGGCGCGCCGTGGGTGTACGTCGATTCGGTGCGCGTGGACCGCATTGGCGGCCTCGTCGAGCCGTGGGCGGCCATCCGCACCGGGCAGATTAGCGACCTGTCGAATGGCTGGGTGGCATGGGATGCCGCCAACTGGCCCCTGGGCTTCTACAAAAATAGCGACAACGAGGTGTCC
Source organism: Corallococcus sp. AS-1-12 (assembly GCF_020036995.1). NCBI lineage: Bacteria > Pseudomonadati > Myxococcota > Myxococcia > Myxococcales > Myxococcaceae > Corallococcus > Corallococcus sp. AS-1-12. Next base: position 26,871 of record NZ_JAIQDD010000026.1, read on the forward strand.
GCACGCGGCCTCATCTGCCCTGGGACAGTGGGCTACGTGAACGCGTACCGCTTCCCGGTGGGCTATCGGGCCAGCTCCAACCGAATCCTGGCACTGCCGACGAGCCACGGCTTCGCCATGGGACAGCTCAACGTGGACGGTGGCCTCCAGGTCTTCAGCATGCCCACGGGCGCGGCCTGGGTGAGCCTCGACGGAGTACGATTCCGCGCGGAAGGGTGATGCACGCCACATGTCGAAACTCGCCCCCATTCAGTGGGGGATGATTCCCAATCCTGACCTCTTCTCCCGCATCGACTTGCAGTCCCTCTACCCGCCTTTCGCGGCGGTGATGGGGGAAGTCATCGCCCGTTGCCGAGCGCGCGGCGCGGACTACGTCGCCACGCGCGGCTACGCCACCTTCGCTGAGCAGCGCGCGTTGCACCTGCGCTACCTGAAGGGGGAGGGCGGACGCGCGGCGCCGGAGGGCCTCTCCGCGCACAACTACGGCCTGGCGAACGACTTCTGCCGCGATGCGGACGTGGACCGCCCGGGACTCCAGCCGCGCTGGGACGGGCCGGCCTACGCCATTCTGGGCGAGGAGACGCGCCGCGCGGGCCTCGCCTGGGGCGGCTCCTTTGGGGACGCGCCGCACTGCCAGTGGCCGGGCCTCGTGAGCGGCAGCCAGTTGGAGCCCGTGCGCGGCCTCTTCCACTCGGAGCCAAGGGGTAGCACGGACGCGCAGCGGCTCGCCGCCGTCTGGCGCTTCCTCGACACGGTGCGCTCGCTGCCGGAGTGGCGCGCCATGCACCCGGCGCTTGCCGCCTCGCTGGCGCGACTCGGCTTCTGACTTCCCGTGCGGCGCTTCCGCCGCACCTCACCCACGAAAGGCATGCCCATGCTGCGACGTCTCGCCGTCCTCTCCCTTTGCCTCGTCTTCCCCTCCGTCGCCTTCGCGCAGGCGAGCGGCACGCCCGACCCGGGCAACATGGAGGCCTTCGCGCGCCTCATCCTCGACGCGGTGACGGCCCGCAACTGGGCCCTCGTCGCGTCCCTGGCCGTCATCGCCCTCGTCTACGTGCTGCGCCGCTTCGTGGGGGCGTGGTGGCCGGTGCTGCGGACGGCGCGGGCGGGCGCGGTGCTGGCGCTGCTGCTGTCCGTCGCGGGTGCGGTGTCCAACTCGCTTCTGGCGGGCGAGTCCTTCACGGTGGCCCTGCTGCTGAAGGCCATCGCCATTGGCCTGAGCGCGGCGGGTGGCTTCACCGTCATGAAGACGCTCCTCTTCGGGGACGCCGTGGAGGACGCGGTGCGCGAGGCGGGAGAAGTGGCGGCCGGGGAGATTGCCGGCAAGGCGGCGGCGGTGGCCGCCCTCAGCGCACTCCAGCTGGGCGACAAGCGGTGAGGGGCCTGGTGCTGGCGCTGGCCCTGCTGGTGGCGGGGCGTGCGCGTGCGGAAGGCGAAGTGCTGGACGTGGTGCGCGCCACCGTGACGCTTCAGGACGGGCGCACGGTGACCGTCTCCGAGGGCTGCTGGCTGTCCACGGAGCGCTGCATCCTCACGGCTCGCGAGCTGCGCCGCCTCCAGGCGGAGAACGAGGTGCTACGCCAGCAGCCGCGCCCCGTTCCTGTCCTGGCTGTGGTGCTGGCGGTGGTACTCGGCGCCGGGGCAGGCTTCGCCCTCGCGCAGGTGCGGTGATTGCCCTTTAGAGTCCGTGATTGTGGACTTTAAAAGTTAACTGCGCTCAAACTCCTCGGGTGGCGCCGCCGCGCCTTTCTCCCGCCTCCCGAGGAGCCATGTCCGACACGACGACCGATGACCTGGCGCGCACCGAAGCCTCCGCGCGCCGCAGGCAGCTTCCGCCGACGCCTGCGCGGCCCCTGCACCTCTTCACCATCGACGGCATCCGCTACGAGGCCGTCCGCGAACTGGTGCTGATGCAGACGGGGGAGTTGCTGATGCTCGCTCAGCGCTTCACGGAGCGCGGCAACAAGCTGCCCGGCTTCTGTTTCGTGCGGCGACTGGCGAACCCCTCCACCTTCATGCAGCGCACGCGGCTGGGGGAGGAGATTCAGCTGGCCTTTCGTTTGCGCCATCCGGCCATTGCCACGGTCTTCCACCGCAAGGTGCATCAGGGCGCGCTGCACGTCGTCATGGAGTACGTGGATGGCCCCTCGCTGGAGACGCTAGTGAGTGCGGGTGTTGCGCGCGGCCGGCCTGTCTCCGAGGCCTTCGCCCTCTACGTCGGCGCGGAAATCGCGGAGGCCCTGCACCACGCGCACACGCTGACGGACACGGACGGCAAGGCGCTGGGCGTCATCCACCGCGACGTCAACCCCCGGCACGTCTACGTGGGGACGCAAGGCGAGGTGAAGCTGACGAACTTCGGCGCGGCGTACTCGTTGGTGGTAGGGCGCGAGGAGTCGCCCGCGAGCCTCGTCCGAGGCGACGTGGCGTATGCCTCGCCGGAGTACCTGACGCGGCAGCCATTGACGCCGCGCTCCGACGTCTTCGGCCTGGGCGTGCTGCTGGTGGAACTCTTCACTGGCAAGCACCTCTTCGACGTGGAGGACGTGCCGGGCCCACTCCAGGGAATGGCCCCCCTCCAGCCGGAAATCATCCCCTCCCTGCCGCTGACGCAAATGCGGGTGCTGCTGGCGAGCTTCGGTCCGGAGGACGTCGAGGAGGCCGTGGCCTCACTCTCTCCGGACGTGAAGTCCATGCTGCATGTCGCGCTGCGCGCCAACCCCGAGGAGAGATTCGCCACGGCGGCGGACATGCGCGACGCGATGCGCGTCGCCCTGGCGAGGCGGCACCCGGGCTACGGTCGGCAGGAGGCCGCAGCGGAGTGGGCCCAGGTGCTCGCGGAGGGCAGCGTCCTTCGCGACGAGGTGGAGTTCGGAGAGGAAGGCTTCTTCCCCGAGGGATTGGACACCCACGAGTTGGAGGGCTTGAAGCGGGAGTAAGGCTTCAGCGCGCCAGGGCCGTGGCGACGTGGAGGAGAGCCGCGAGGTCCTCCGCATCCAGCTTGCGCGCGAGGTGGAGGAGGCGCCGCAGCTCCGGGGCGTCCTCTTCCTTGGGCTTGGTCTTCGTGCCCTTGCGCACTTCACCCGTCGCGGTGAGCCCCATCAGCTTCTCGGGGGACACCTGCAACTCCCGGCAGAGGCGGTAGAGGGAGGGGACGCTGGGGAGCATCTTCCCGCGCTCCAGGCGGTTATAGACGGGGTGCACCAGCCCGATGCGCTCCGCGACTTCGGCCTGCGTCAGGCCCAGGTGCTGGCGGGCGGCGCGGGCCTCCGTGCCGATGGTGATGCCGAGTTCCTCATTCATGGCGGGCGCAGCGTAGCCGAGGGCGCGCACGGCCGGGCCGCTTACCGGGACTCGGAAGGAGAAGGAGCAGCGCCCGCACCAGGGGCTCGTCCAACTGGCGCACGCGATGGAGGAGTTGGTGCCGCGCAGGAAAGTCGTCGGAAGGAGCGTGTGGCTCATCAACTCGTCCGGCGTGACGCCCAGTGCGCAGCACAATGGTCGGCCAAAGGTGAATGCTAGAGGTGGGGTGGAGTTGGATGGACTCCATGAGTCCTTTCTGGTGGGCGCTGCCAGAGGGAGGGATTCCCGGGCTTCTCACGCTTCTGGTAGGGTCCGCGCCCCGCTGGGAGGACGCATGCGAGAGGCCTGGGAGCCCGAAGGAAGGACGCGATGATGCGGGGGCCACCTCCGGCCGTGCTGTCTCCTGGGGCCCAATTGCTGGGCTACACGGTGGAGCGCCAACTGGGGCAGGGCGGCTTCGGCACGGTGTATCTCGCGCACTGCGACGGCCAGCGCTTCGCCCTGAAGCTGCTGCACCTGCCGCGCGTAGGGGAGAGGGCGGAGCGTGAAGTCTCCATCCTCACTCGCCTGCACTTCCCCAACGTGGTGCGGATTCTGGGCCATGGCTACTGGCCGGTGGCCCAGCCGCAATTCGCCGTCATCGCCATGGAGTACGTGGAAGGGCGTCAACTGGACGCGTGGGCCGACGCGGAGAACCCCACGGCGCGGCAGGCGGCGCGCGCGCTGCTGGGTGTGGCACGGGCGCTCGCCGCTGCCCACGCGGAAGGGGTGGTGCACCGGGACGTGAAGGAGGCCAACGTCATGGTGCGCGCCTCGGACGGCCTGGCCAAACTGGTGGACTTCGGCATCGGCGACTACACGGGCGCGCGTGAGCTGACGGCGGACATCCTGCCGCCCGGGACGGTGGACTACCGCTCTCCGGAGGCGTGGCGCTTCCTGCGCGCTCACCTTGAGGCACGGGACGCCCGTTACACAGCAGGCCCGGCGGACGATTTGTGGGCGCTGGGGCTCGTCTCTTACCGGCTGCTGACGGGGCGGTTTCCCTTCGATGGCGAGGATGGCGCCAGCTTGACGGAGGCGATTCTCTCCAGCGCGCCCACGCCGCCGCACGAGGAGAACGAGCGGGTGCCCCAGGCGCTGAGCGACGTGTGCATGCAGCTCCTGGAGAAGACGCCCGAGGCTCGCACTCCGAGCGCCCAGGCGCTCTGCGAGACGCTGGAGCAGGCGCTGCGCGGTGCGGATGCGACGTGGGATGTGCCGCTCTGCGACGCCTACGACGAGGACTCCGCGACGACGGAAGGGGAGGACATCGACAGCTTCGAGCAGTGGCGGCACGAGCCCCGGCACCGCCCTCGTCGAGGCAAACGCATTCCCCGGGAACAAGCGCCGGCAATGGGCGTAGCTGCGGTGGCGAGCGAGGTGCCGCCTCCTGCGACGACTGTGCGTATGCCGTCTGCGCGGCGTGCATCCTTCCGCGCCTGGGCGGCGCTCGCAGCGGTGCTCGTCCTGACGGGGGCAGCGTGGGGCTTCGGGACGTCGCGCGTCGCGCGGCCTGTCCCCACCCGTCAGGAAGTAGCGCCCTCTGGCAAGTCGTCTCAAGCTGACCGCGCCGCAGCTCCCACCGGGCCGGAGGCCACCGCTGCGGCCGTCGCTCTCCCCGCGACGCTCCAGGAGGTTTCAGCCACCGTGACGACGCAGCCGAAAGAGACGCAGCCCCTTCAGCTCCCCTCGAAGCCCACGAAGAAGGGCATGAGCGTCATGGCCCGTACTGTCGGAATGGCGGCGGCGTGCACGGCGCTCGGCTGTCCAGGGCCGCAGGTGCGTCCTGCGCCTCCGCCCGAACCGTGCCCGGCCGGTGCAGAGAAAGCCATGCGGAAGCTTGGAGTCCGAGAAGGATCAAGCCATCCGATTACTTTCGTCTTGAAGGGCAGCCCTAGAGTGATTTCGATCGGGGAAGGCCCTGTAGAAGTGATGTTGGTGGCCGACTGGTTTGGCATGCCGGACGGCACAATGCTCGCGGGGCGGAGCATCGTGCGTGACCGTGTCTACGTTCGGCTCAATTGGGCAACAACTCCGCAAGGCGACAGCTTTCCCGTATGCCTGGATGTTGTAGGCGGGAATGACTCCGACAGGGGCCTTGCGCGGGAACCGGGAGATAACTCTCCCTCTCGTGCCCGCATCTATTCGAGCAATTACGCGGAAGCCGTCAGCGAATTCAAATAGCGGTCAGGCAGGGAGTCATTTCTGAGTGTATTCGCCAACCTGGGTGGTCCCTCTTCTGTGCCTTGTTGTTGGAGGAACGGCGCTAGCGCAGGCGGAACGAGAGGATGGCGTTCAGACAACACGTCGGATTGAGTTGGCTGAGACAAGCGATACGATTCCGGAGGTGCAGATCAGTGCGGGACTCTCGTCAGTCCTGCTCTTTGATTCGGAGCTTGCTCGCGAAGGAGTCGAGCTAGACGGGCGGGAGCACTTTTCGCTCTTGGAGGTTGGCCAGACGGTCATCCGGCTCGTCCCCTCGCCGTATCAACGCCCTGGTGAACGAGTTCGCCTGACTGTGCGCTTCCGAGATGGCGCGGCACCTCGGCAGGCAATTTTCCTTCTCAAGGTTCATCCTGTTCGGGCCGAGGCGATTGTCGAAGTGTATCGACAGAAGCGAACGCTGGAGACCTACCAACAGGAGCTTCGAGAAGCCCGCGCAGCGGCGCTCCAGTGCCAGAACGAAAATACGCGGCTGCTCGCCGAGCGCGACCTGCCTGCGGGGCTGATCGGTCTCCTGGCAACAGGCATCATGGACCGGAAAGGTGCGGCGGGGCGCGACCTGCGCGTGACCATCCGTCAGGGAGCCGAAAGAGGGGTCGAGGTGATCACCGTAGGCGCGTATCGAGCCGCCTCACGGGTTGCGGTGGACGCCTTCATCGAAGTCCCTGAAGGGCAGCAACCGTGGACTGCCACCGGCGCCACCCTCAAGAGCAAGGTGGGAAGGGAGCTGAAGGTTCTGCGGGTGTGGCAACAAGGGCCAATTGCACCAGCAAGTCGAGGGCGGGTGATCGTGGAGGCGGAAGGGCCTCCTGATGTTGCGGATCACGTCTTCTCGCTTCGGCTTTGGGAAGAAGGACCACGCGACATCACGCTGGGGAACGTGTCGTTCCCGTAGTCGGGCAGGTGCCGCCAGCGAGCCCCAAACTCCATCCGCACTAAGGTGGATTGAGGAGAAGGCCCAACTGTACGGGCCGACACTGGGGACTGCGACCGCTAAGGGACCGACGAACCAGAGTGCGTTACGCGGCATCGGTAACGCAGTGGTAACGCCACCGAGCGGTCAGAAACGAACGGGGTTGGACGGTTTGACCCGTCCAACCCCGCGTTTTTACTTGTCCCCGACGGGATTCGAACCCGTGTTACCGGCTTGAAAGGCCAGCGTCCTGGGCCTCTAGACGACGGGGACGTCGTCACTGCTTGAGTCGCGGGGGGCTCGAACCCCCGACCCTCGGCTTAAAAGGCCGGTGCTCTACCAGCTGAGCTAGCGACTCGCTATTCTTTTTTGCACCGGCTGCGGATCCGCCAGCGGCCCCGCGAGGCGCTTCCTACCAGCAGCGCCCGGGGAGTTCCACTGGCGATCGCAGGCGCCCCTTCCTGACACCGTCCGTCCTGGCCCTGGTGAACATCCGCCCCCAGCGCCCCTCCGCCCGTCAGGGCTCGGCGCTATACAAGGGGTATGTCCCAGGAAGTCTCCGAACCGCCCGACGACAGCCCCGAGGACGAAGAGGCAGGGGAGCAGGCCCCGTTCCGCCGCTACCTCACCCGCGCGGGCGCCGAGCGCATGCACCGCGAGCTGCTCCAGCTCCTCAACGAGGCCCGCCCCAAGGTCACCGCCGAGGTCTCCGCCGCCGCCGCCCAGGGCGACCGTTCAGAAAACGCCGAATACATCTACGGCAAGAAGCGCCTGAGGGAGATCGACCGGCGCATCCGCTTCCTCTCGAAGCGTCTGGATACCGCCACCATCGTCACCCCCTCGGAACAGGGGGATCGCTCGAAAGTCTACTTCGGCGCCACCGTGACCCTGGAGGACGAGGCCGGAATTCGCAGCACGTACCAGATTGTCGGTTCGGACGAGATCGACGCCTCCGGAGGCCGCATCAGCGTCGAGTCACCCATGGGCCGCGCGCTCCTTCGCAAGGCCCTGGGCGACACCGTGGAGGTGCGGCGCCCACGGGGTGAGATTGAACTCACCCTGGTGGACATCCGCTACGACTAGGACGCCCCCATGCCCCGGCCCCCCGAGCTCAGCGCCCATGCCCGCCGCACCTATTCGCGCCTGAACAGCGCGGACCTGGCCGCGTCCGCGGAGGAGTCCCTGTCCCTGGATGACCTGGGCCTGGAGGCCGGTGGCGACCGCGTGAGCCTGGCGTTCGGCACCTACAGCCGCGAGGGCCTGGAGCACGCCCTCCAGGCCTACGGCTTCGCGCAGCGCCTGGAAGAGCGCGTGGGCCCCGTCGAGCTGCGCCTGTCCTGCCAGGACCCGTTCCAGCCGCGCATCACCGTCCTGAGCCGCCGCTACCACTCGCCCGTCGTGGACCTGTCCCTGCGCCAGGCCGCGGGCGCGGAGGTCGGCTTCACCCGCACGGCCGCGGAGGCCCGGCTGCTCTTCGTGGACAGCCTCCTGCTGCAACACCCGGGGCGCCCCTTCGACTGGAACCGCCCGCCGCTCCCCGGGCAGCTCCACCCCGGACTCTCCCTGTCGCGCGACCTGCTGGAGCTCCTGCACCTCATGGCCCGCCGCATCGGCGCGGAGGGCGTGGCGCTGATGCCCGCGACCTTCTCCGCCGCGTGCGTCTACGAGCGGAGCTTCACCTTCGCGGACGGCGCCGCGCAGGGGCACTTCAGCGCCCTTCGCCGCGCGGGCCGAGGCTGGCCCCGCTGGCTCCTGGCGTGGGCGGTGGAGCTGGGCTGCATGCGCGACGCCCAGGGCCAGCCGGCCCTCTTCACGCCCAAGCCGATGATCAGCCCCCTGTCCCGGCGGGTGGCCCGGCGGCTCGACACGCGCGGCTGGCAGCGCGCATGGCGCCTCCACTCGAAGCAGGTCCTGTCGCTGGACGAAGAGTCGCTCCAGGCGCGCTTCCCCTGGGCCCGCATGCCCCCCGGCCCTCCGCCGGAGAGGGTGGTGGAGGTCCTGGGGTATGATCCGCTGGCGCCCGCGTCGCCGTACCAGGACGCCTGCGAGCCCGCGCCCGCTCCGCTGCGCACGGCCGCGACCTCCTGAGGGCCCGCTGTAGCGCCCTGTTCCCCTCGCCGGAACGGCCGTGCTGTTTCGGACGGACCTTCGCGCTTTCAGACGGGAATGCGGCTGGTGGCCCCTCGTTCGGTGCCTATATTGAGCGGCGTTGGTCCTCCATGGTCGTCGCTCGCCGTCAGCAATCGCACCCGAACCAGGTCAGGTCGCGAAGCCCTCGATGCGAAAGAACTTCATCCTCGACACGAACGTCCTCCTCCATGACCCCCGCAGCATCTACGGGTTCAAGGACAACAACGTCATCATCCCCATCTACGTCATCGAGGAGATCGATCAGTTCAAGCGCGATCTCTCCGAGCTGGGGCGCAACGCGCGGCTGGTGGCGCGCTACCTGGACTCCTTCCGCGCCGAGGGCTCCTTGAAGGAGGGCGTCCCGCTGCCGCACGGCGGGATGCTCCGCGTGGCCTTCACCGACCGTTCGCTGCCGTCCTCCATGGCGGACGGCAACCTGGTGGACAACCGCATCCTCGCGGTGGCCCTGGACATGATGGAGACCGAGCCGGAGACCCAGGCCGTCTTCATCACCAAGGACACCAACCTGCGCATCCGCGCCGACGCCCTGGGCCTGTCCGCCCAGGACTTCGACACCGAGCGCGTGGAGATCACCGACCTCTACACCGGCTTCACGGAGCTGCTCGTCCCCACGGAGATGGTGGATCAGCTCTACAAGCCCGGCGGCGAGGTGGAGGTGCCCGCCCAGGACCGGCTCTTCCCCAACCAGTTGGTGCTGCTCAAGGACGAGCTCAACCCGTCCCACACCGCCATGGCCCGCTTCAACGGCGCCAAGGCGCGGCTCGTGCCGCTCGCGCGCAACAGCAAGGAAGGCACCTGGGGCATCCGGCCGCGCAACATGGAGCAGGCCTTCTGCCTGGACCTGCTGCTCAATGACGACATCAAGCTCGTGACGATCGTCGGCAAGGCGGGCACGGGCAAGACGCTGCTCGCCATCGCCGCGGGCCTGCAGAAGGTGACGGAGGAGGGGCTGTACCACAAGCTGCTGGTCAGCCGTCCCATCTTCCCCCTGGGCCGGGACATCGGCTACCTGCCCGGCAGCGTCGAGGAGAAGCTCAACCCCTGGATGCAGCCCATCTTCGACAACGTCGAGTTCCTCATGAACCTGAGCCGCGCGGACAAGAAGGCCGGGCGCGGCCACCATGAGCTCATCGACCTGGGGCTGATGGAGATCGAACCGCTCACGTACATCCGCGGGCGCAGCATCCCCAACCAGTTCATCATCGTGGACGAGGCGCAGAACCTCACCCCGCACGAGGTGAAGACCATCCTCACCCGCGTGGGCGACAACACGAAGATCATCCTCACCGGCGACCCGTTCCAGATCGACAACCCGTACGTGGACTCCACGAACAACGGGCTCGTCCACGTGGTCAACCGCTTCAAGAACGAGAAGATCGCCGGCCACATCACCATGGCCAAGGGCGAGCGCAGCATGCTGGCCGAGTTGGCGGCCAACCTGCTGTAGAGCGCCGAAGGCCCTCGCCTGATAGAGACGTGTCATGACCCAGGACGGCACCGACAAGCCCGACACCCCCGCCGAGGAGAAGAAGCCCCTCGTCGAGTACCCCTCCGTCTACGAGTACAAGGTGATGGGCAAGGCGACGGTCGAGGAGACGCCCGGCTTCGAGGAGCACGTGCGCTCGATCTTCCGGCGGAAGCTCGGCTCGGAGGTCTCCCCGGACTCCATCCACGTGCAGCACAGCCGCAAGGGGAAGTTCGTGTCCCTGAGCGTGTCCGTGCTGCTCCTGTCCGAGGAGCAGCGCCGGGCCATCTACGCCGAGCTGCACCAGGATCCGCGCATCGTCTACTACCTGTGAGGCAGGCGGTGCACGGGCGGATGCCCCAGGGTGCCCGGAGGCCGCCGGCGGCTGGAAGTCCGGCCGGGGTGCGTATATGAGGGTGGAATGAGTCCCGCCGAGCACTTCCCGCTGTACCACCCGCCGGGGGCGCAGCGCGCGTTCGGATCAGACGACGCCACGCGCCGCTTCGCCAAGGTGGCCCAGTTGGAGCAGGGCTCCCGCGTGCTGGTGCTCGGGTGTGGTCCGGAGGGCCACGCCGCCGTGCTGCTGGCCCAGGAGCTCAAGTGCTCCGTGGTGGCCGTGGACACGGACGAGGCCCTGGTGTCTCCCATCCGCGAGCGCGTGCGCACCCAGGGCCTGGCGGACCGCATTGAAGTGCGCCGCGTGGCGCCGGACGCGCTGGGCATGCTGGACGGTCCCTTCCACGGCATCCTCGTGCCGGGGCGCGTGCAGTACCCGCTGGACGTGGCGCTGCGCACGTTCCGCCCGCTGTTGGGCAAGCGCGGCCGCGTGGGCTTCACCTTCCCGGCGCGCGTGGGCCGCTTCACGCCCAAGCCCGTGCTGGACTTCTGGGAGAAGCGCCTGGGCGCGCCGCTGCTGTTGCCGCGCGAGCTGCTCCAGGCGCTGGAGAACGCCGGCTTCGAGCCGGAGTCCGTGGAGTCGCTGCACGACACGGAGCTGGACGCGCTCTACAAGGACATGGAAGCGCACCTGCCGGAAGGCGCCGCGCCGGAGAGCGCCACCTTCCGCGAGGAGCTGGCCCTGCACCGCGAGCACAACCAGAAGCCGGGCGTCAGCTACGCGTTCGCCGTGGGCCGCCGCAAGGAGCCGGGCGAGAAGCCCCCGGCGTCGCGCGACCGCGGCTGAAGTCCGCTGGAGTCTTGATGCGTGGGGGAGGGCCCGGGATGCCTGGGCCCTTCAACCGCCAGGGGACTACTGCACGCCGTTGAAGTCGAGCAGCTCGATGGACTCGGGCGCCACGGACAGGGTGACCTGCTCGCGGTAGCCGGCCGCGTCGCCGCCGACCTGGAAGGGCATGGGGCGCGCGAAGCGGATGGTGACCTCGCGGGCGTGGAAGTCGTGCAGCCCTTCCGGAGCCCAGCGGCCGTTCCAGAGGCGGGGCAGGTTGGCCAGCACCTGTGTGGGCGACACCTGGCCCAGGCGCAACTGCAGGAAGCCCCGGCGGTCATTCGCGTGGGGGAACATGCGGAAGCCGTAGCCGTAGAAGGGCATGGTGCCCGCGGCGGCCATCATCAGCTTGCCCCGGAAGAGCACCGCGCCCGGCGCCAGCGGCGCGCCCACCGTCTGGCCCTCCGCGCCCAGGCGGTAGGCCTCCGACGCGCCGTTGACGACCTCGCACTCCACCAGCACGGAGCTGGTGAGGTAGTGCGGCACCGTCTTGAAGGCCACCGCGGAGAAGTAGCCGCCACCGCCGGACATGACCCGCTTGAACATGCCCTTGCCCAGCGACTCCTTCACGGAGATGTAGTCGTTGAGCACCTTGCCATCCACGCCCAGGCCCGCGAAGGGCGCGCGCTGGCCGTCCACCTGCACCAGGTCCATGGTGCGCACGCTGGGGAACTCCGCCGCGCGGGCGCGCACCACGTCGTTGAGGATGCCGTCGCCCCGGGTGCTGGAGGCGTTGACGAACGCCGCGATGCCGTTGCCCGTGCCCAGCTTGAGGATGCCGAAGCGCGGCGCGGCCTGGCCGGCGAACTTCCCGCGCGGGCCCACCTGCTGCAGCACCTCGTTGACGAAGCCCATGAAGGTGCCGTCGCCGCCGCCGGTGAAGACGGTGGGGTAGCCCCGCTCCAGCACCGTCTGCGCGATGCGCCGCGCGTCCAGCGGCGAGCGCGACAGGAACAGGTCCTCCTCCGGCACCACGTGCGACAGCAGCTTGACGACCCGGGCGTCCACCTTGCGGGCGTTCGCGTTCAGCAGCACCGCGACCTTCGGTTCGGCGGACGGGAGCGCCGCGGGGGAGCGGCGGAAGTCCGTGGAACGCAGGGGCTGAACCAGCATGGACGACTCCAGAGGGGCGGGGAGCGGTATGACAGCGATGACGCGGTTCAGACTGTGCACTTTTCTCGCCAACCCCTGACGCGGGGTGTCAGGGCGGCGGGTTGAAGTGATTCCGAGGGGTTGAACGGTCCGCTGGTGTCCAAAATGCCCGCCCGGTTGCTACCGCGGGGTGACGGCGGTGTAGAGCGCGTTACGCACCCGTGGCGTCCGGATGGCGTTCAGGTGACGCGGGGGCGGCCGGGCCTGCGCACTGCGCTACGCAGCAGCCGTCATCACCTTTGCGCTGGGTGCCCGGGCCTACGGGGAAACCCGCCCTCGCGTTTGACAGGCCGGGGGGGGTGGTTACGTTGGGCTTACATCGGGATTTCGCAGGAAAAACGCAGTCTTTTCCAGAGGATGGGAACCGTGGGCAAGATTATCGGAATCGACCTGGGCACCACGAACAGCGTGGTGGCGATCATGGAGGGTCGCGAGCCCAAGGTCATCGTCAACGAAGAGGGAGCTCCCACCACGCCTTCGGTCGTCGCGTTCACGAAGGATGGGGAGCGCCTGGTCGGTCAGGTGGCGAAGCGCCAGGCCATCACCAACCCGGAGCAGACCGTCTACTCGGTGAAGCGCTTCATGGGCCGCCGTTTCGAGGAGACGACCGAGGAGGCGAAGCTCGTCCCCTACAAGGTGGGCCGGGGCCCCAACGGCGACGCGCGCGTGGACATCGCCGGCAAGCAGTACAGCGCGCCGGAGATCAGCGCGCAGGTGCTGCTGAAGCTCAAGCGCGCCGCGGAGAACTACCTGGGTGAGAAGGTCACGGAGGCGGTCATCACCGTCCCGGCGTACTTCAACGACGCCCAGCGCCAGGCCACGAAGGACGCCGGTGAGATCGCCGGCCTGAACGTGCGCCGCATCGTGAACGAGCCCACCGCGGCCGCGCTCGCGTACGGCATGGACAAGAAGAAGGATGAGAAGATCGCCGTCTACGACTTCGGCGGCGGCACCTTCGACGTGTCCATCCTGGAGGTGGGCGAGAGCGTCGTGGACGTGCTCGCGACCAACGGCGACACGCACCTGGGCGGCGACAACATCGACCTGGAGATCATGAACTGGCTGATCAGCGAGTTCAAGAAGGACACCGGGCTCGACGTCAGCAAGGACAAGATGGTCATCCAGCGCCTGAAGGAGGCGGCGGAGAAGGCCAAGATCGAGCTGTCCAGCGCGACGCAGACGGAGATCAACCTGCCGTTCCTCACGGCGGACGCGTCCGGTCCGAAGCACCTGAACGTGAAGCTCACGCGCGCCAAGTTCGAGCAGATGATTGGCCCGCTGGTGGAGCGTTCGCTGGAGCCGTGCCGCAAGTGCCTGAAGGACGCGGGGTTGGACCCCAAGGACCTCAACGAGGTCGTGCTGGTGGGCGGCACCACGCGCATCCCCATGGTGCAGGAGGCCGTGAAGCGGCTGTTCGGCAAGGAGCCCAACCGCTCCGTGAACCCGGACGAGGTCGTGGCGGTGGGCGCCGCGGTGCAGGCGGGCGTGCTCTCCGGCGAGGTGAAGGACATCCTCCTGCTGGACGTGACGCCGCTGTCCCTGGGCGTGGAGACGCTGGGCGGCGTGATGACGAAGCTCATCGAGCGCAACACCACCATCCCCACGCGCAAGTCGGAGACCTTCTCCACGGCGGCGGACGGCCAGACGCAGGTGGAGATCCACGTGCTGCAGGGTGAGCGCGAGATGGCGGGTGACAACCGCAGCCTCGGCCGCTTCCACCTGACCGGCATGCCCCCGGCGCCGCGCGGCGTGCCGCAGATTGAAGTGACGTTCGACATCGACGCGAACGGCATCCTCAACGTCAGCGCGAAGGACAAGGCGACCGGCAAGGAGCAGAAGGTCACCATCAGCCACTCGTCCGGTCTGTCGAAGGACGAAGTGACCAAGATGGTGGACGACGCGCGCAGCAACGAGGCCGCGGACAAGGCGCGCCGCGAGCTGGTGGAGGTGAAGAACCAGGCGGAGAGCCAGGCCTACGCCGCGGAGAAGATGATCAAGGAGAACAAGGACAAGCTCACCCCCGACGTGGCGAAGGCCATCGAGGACGGTGTCGCGGAGCTGAACAAGGTCCGCGAGGGGCAGGACAAGGACGCCATCAAGGCGGCCCTCGATAAGCTCCAGCAGGCCAGCTACAAGGCGGCGGAGGAGATGTACCGGGCCACCGGCGGCGCGCCGGGCGCCACGCCTCCTCCGGGCGCCGAGCCCTCCGCGGCTCCGGGCTCCAGCGCCCAGCCGTCCGCGAAGGACGACGTGGTGGACGCCGAGTTCCGCCAGTCGTAACGACGTGAGCCTCCCGCCCCTCGGCGGGGGCTGAAGTCCCAAGGGCCGGTGCTCCGACGAGGGGCGCCGGCCTTCTTCTTTTCTCCGCGGCGGTGGACGGGTGTGCCGCGCGCGGGATGAGGGCCGGGAGCAACCCCGCGAATTCACGCGGGCCCGGGGTGGCGGAGGCGCTGCAAGGGGTGGGCGGGTTCCTCGAAGTCCACCGCGAAGGTGTCCCGCCATGTCCCGCATCGACTCCCTGCTGTCCGGCGTCCTCCCTGAACTCGTCGCGCCCGAGGGCGCATCGCTTCCCCTGGCCCCGCGCTCGGAGGCGCCTTCACGGACGTCGGCCGCTCCGGCCAACTCCGTGGAGGTGTTTCGGGGGACCGGCGCGCCGGCCACCGCGACCTCCACGCGGGCGGCGCAGGTGGCGCCCCGGGCGCGGGAGGGCAACGGCTTCGACTTCGGCGTGGGCGGCGCGTTCCCGCCGAAGCCCACGGGCTCCATCCAGGAGCAACTGAAGCAGGGGGCGCGGCTCCTGGAGCAGACCCAGGCCGCCGCCTTCAGCGTGACGTTGGACAAGGGCGCCTCGATGGACGCCTACGCGCGCAAGCAACTGGGGCACCTGGACCCGAGCCCGCCCATCGCGGGGGCTCCCACGGCGCTCACCGACTACACCAGCACCATCCCCGGCGTGTCCGCGAGGGACGCCTTCGAGGCCTTCGTCAGCAACCCGGAGCTGCTCTTCGGCGCGGCGGGCATCTCGCTGCGGCCGGCGGCGAGCGCCCTGACGGATGGCGCCCGGCTGTTCCTGGAGGAGCAGGGGCCTCCGCCGGTGTGGGCGCCCATCACCGTGAAGCTCAACGAGACGGAGCGCGTCGTCCACATCACCACCCTGGACGGACACCCGCTGCGCGGCACCAACCAGTTCGTCTTCGACGACGACGGCAACGGCGGCACGCGCATCCGACAGTATTCGGCCTTCCAGGGCAGCTCCCCGGCGACGTCGGTGGGCCTGGCGCTGATGGATCCTATTGAACGGCAGCACGACATCTGGCGCAGCGTGCACGGGCAACTGCATGAGATGCTCAAGCCGCGTTGACATACTGGGTGTAAGGGGGAGGTGACTCATGACGACGCTCCAGACGACACCGCCGGGCCATGACGTGGTGCTCTACGACAGCCACTGCCGCGTGTGCAGCGGCGCCGCGCGGGAGATGCGCAAGCTGGTGGGAGGGCAGGGCACGGAGCTGCTCTCGTTCCGCGACGAGGGCGTGCTGGACGCCTTCCCGGGGGTGAGCTTCGAGCGGTGTGAGAAGGCCATGCAGCTCATCCAGGCGGACGGCCGGGTCCTGGAGGGCGCGGAGGCCATTGTCCGCGCGCTGGGCCGGCGGCCGTTGGGGCGGCTGCTCTACGTGTACTACGTCCCGGGACTGCGGCAGTTGGCGGACGCGGTGTACGGCGTGGTGGCCCGCTACCGCTTCCGCATCGCGGGTCGCAACTGCCCCGACGGGGCCTGCGCGGTGCACTTCAAATAGGGGGAGGGGCGCGGGTAGCATGCGGCCTTCCCCGCATCCTCCTCTGGCCCTTTCGTGACTTCGCCTCCTCCCAACCTTCAGGCCGCCCAGTCCTTTCGCCGCTTCTTCGGGGAGCTGAGAGAGACGTACCTGGAGCGGGAAGCGCTGTTCACGCAGATCGAGCTGGCGCTGCTCTGCCGCGAGCACGTGCTGGTGGTGGGGCCGCCCGGGACGGCGAAGAGCGCGGTCGCCAGCGCCGTCCTGGGGCGCATCACCGACGAGGTGTCCGGGCTGCCGTCGCTGTTCTCCAAGCAGATCGCGGAGACGACGCTGCAGACGGACCTCATCGGTCCGGTGGACTTCAAGGTGCTCACGGAGACGGGGCGCACCGAGTACCTCACCGACGAGGGCATGCTGGGCGCGGTGCACGCGTTCCTGGACGAGGTCTTCGACGGCCGGGACATGCTGCTGCGCTCCATCCTCAACGTGATGTACGAGCGGGAGCTGAAGCACGGCCGCAAGGTGACGGCCGGCCGCACCGAGTGCGTGGTGATGACGAGCAACCGGTACCTCACGGAGGTGCTCGCGCGCTCGCCGGAGCTGCTCCTGGCGTTCGCGGACCGGCTGAGCTTCATCAGCTTCGTGCCCAAGGCGTTCGCCCGGCGGGAGAGCCGGGCCGCCATGCTGCACCGCTTCGTGCACGGGACGCGGCCGGACCTGCGCGCCACGCTGACGCTCCAGCAGTTGGACCTGCTCCAGGACGCGGTGGCCCAGGTGAAGGTGCCCGGCCACGTGCTGGAGGGCGTGGAGATGCTCACGGACGCGCTGGAGCGCGCGCTCGTGGCGCAGGTGTCGAAGCTGCCAGACTACGTGCCCACGAAGTACTTCTCCCAGCGCTCCGTGGTGAAGGCGCTCTGGACGCTGAAGGCGGCGGTGGTGCGCGATCAGATCTACCGCCGTCCGGACCGGCCGCTCGAGGCGACGGTGGAGGACCTGGACGCGCTGCGCTGGTTCTTCCTGCTGGGCGGCCCGCCGGCGGCGGAGGCGGACGCGCTGCTCAAGGCGGCGGTGGACCCGCGCGAGCGGGCGCAGTTGGAGATCGTCCGGCTGGAGCAGCGCACCTTCGACGAGGTGCTGGGCAAGGTGCGGCAGGAGCTGGGCGGCGGCGTGGAGCGCGAGGCGACGACGCTCGCGGCCGCGGACGACGTGAACGCGGCGGAGGGCCTGAGCCGCAACTGGCAGGCGGGCGTGGTGTCCACCACCGCGCGCGGCGTGCTGGGCAAGCTGGTGCCCGGGCCTCGCCACGGCCAGAACCGGGCGCCGCTGCTGGTGGCGGCGCGCGCGCTGGTGGCGGCCCTGGAGCAGCGGTTGTCGCGGGGCATGGCGGCGGGGCAGGGCGAGGGGCGCGGCGGCGTGGCGCTGCTCATCGCCATCCGCGACGTCCTGGAGCTGAGCCGGTCCGTGCCGGAGCTGAAGCCGGGCTACCCCGCGCTGTGCGAGTCGGCGGCGCGGTTCCTGGAGCAGGCGCTGGAGATGAGCGCTTCCGCGGCGGAGGGGCTCGCGTTCGAGGACAGCGTCAAGATGGAGTGGCTGGTCGGGCTCGCGGAGAACCTGGAGGAGGAGCTGGGCGTGATGGGCTCGCTGGCGGCGATGCTCAGCGAGGCCGTGCCCTCCCTCCACGCGCGGCTTCGTGAGGCGGACCAGGACACGCGCCGCCGGGTGGTGGCCGCGCTCCGGCGCCGCGTGTCGGCGGCGTTCCCCGCGCAGGCGCCCCGGGGCCGCAAGGATCCGCTGGACGCGCTGTCCGCGGACTCGCGGCGGCTCACCCAACTGGAGAACGCCCTGACGGCGTTGGACCCGTCCCAGGCGGGGCTGAAGCAGGAGCTGCTCCGGCCGCTGAGCGTGGCGTACGCGCGCGAGGTGCTGGGGGCGACCCCGTTCGAGCGCATCGAGCAGTACGGCCGCGCGGTGCAGGCGGTGGCGGAGAACCTGCGGCGCGAGGGCGTGACGGCGGAGCCGGTGCTCGCCGAGTGCCGCGACCTGATGGAGCACCGCCTGCGCGAGCATGCCCGCGTGCTGTCTCGCGAGGTGGCCAGCCCGCCGCCGGCCCCCAACGCCGTGCTCAACGGCGACGCGTACACCTACTACCGGGGCGAGCTGTCCGCGCAGGCCCCCGACGGCGAGCTGTCCGCGCTCGTGGGCCTGGACGGGCAGTTGATGGCGGCGCGTCCCCCGTCCGCCTCCGCGTTCCTCTCCGACACGGTGCGCGCGGCCGTGGCCGAGGCGGAGCTGTCCTTCCTCCTGTCGCGCATCAAGTACCTGCGCAGTTGGCTGACCCAGCTCCTGTCCGCGCTGCCCGCCCCGGAGGCGCTCAACGGCCGGGCCGACGCGGAGCGCACCTTCGAGCGGCTGGTGCGCAGCCGCTTTCCCCAGCTCGCGCTCAAGGAGGGGGAGCTCGTGCGGCTCAAGTCCTCGCTGGGCATGCTGGAGACGCTCCCGGGCGAGCTTGGGGAGAGCGCGCGCAGGCTGTCCGCCCAGCTTCGCGGCATCGACGAGGACTTCGGACACTTCAGCCGGCAGGTGCTGGAGCGGCGGACCGCGCCGTGAGCGCGGGGGCCCCGGCCGGAAGGCGGCGCTGAGGCGTGCTGGCGCGTCGGCTCACTCCCCTGCGGCAGCGCCTGGATGCGCTCCGCCAGCCCGCGGCGGCCCGGGGGGGCGCGTGGTCCTGGCCCTTCGGCCGCAAGCTGAAGGGGCCGGAGGACCTGGGCCTGCCGGTGCTCGTGGCGCTCGACCGCGAGCTGGATCGCGTGGGCATCCACACCGCCGCGGATGCCCGGCTGCTGCTCGCGCTGGGCACCCAGCGGGGCAGGGCGGGGGCGCTCGCGCAGGGGCTCGCCACGCGCGCGAACCAGGCCCTGGAGGAGTACGAGGAGTGCCTGCGCCTCGTGGAGAAGGCGCACCGCTCCGGAGAGATGCCTTCGGGGGCCCTCACCGCGCTGGACCGCGGCTTCGTGCGGCTGGCCCGCGCGGTGAAGGTGGCGGATCTCTTCAGCCGCCCACTGGAGGCCGGGGGCGGTGAGGACGCGCCATTCGAGATCTTCGAGCGCCCGGCGGGGACGACCCGGGAGCGTCCGCCGGCCAACGCGCGCCTGGCCGTCGCGGAGCTGCTGGCCGCTCGTGCGCGGGACAACGTCATCGACCTGGTGCAGAAGCGGCGCGACCTGGACCTGGCCCACGAGATGCTGCTGCGCCTGGGCACCACGGACGCGGACCGCGCGCGGAGCATGGCGCTGCGCAACGACGTGGCGGAGGCCCGCGAGCGGGTGCGAGAGGTGCCTCCCACGCGCTCCCTGGAGGCGCTGGTGCGCGGCGTGCGGGAGACCGCCCAGAAGGACCCTCGGGGCGCCTACCGTTCGTTGCAGGGCCTCTACGAGCGCGCCATCGAAGCGGGGGACGCGGAGCTGGCCTCGGCGGCGCGGCGCGCGTTGACGCCGCTGCTCCCTGCGGAGTCCCGGCTGACGCGGATGGTGGAGGAGGCGGAGGCGGGCACGCGGCTGCAGTGGCTGGGGGAGGCGGATGCCGAGGCGGACTCCGGGCGTCAGGCGGAAGATTCGCCGGATGAGCAGCTCGCGGACCTGGCGTTCTCCCTGAAGCCGGAGCAACTGGCCACGTTCGACCTGGCGGCGGGGTGCGCGCGCTACTTCGACGTGGAGGACTCGCTATCGGAGGAGATCGTCGAGAAGGACGCCGCCGCCGCGCGGGCCGTCCCCCGGCAGGTGCCCTACCCGACGCAGACCATGTCGTTCGCCACGACGGGCAGCCTGGATGAGGTCCACCACTTCGTCATCACGGATCCCCGGCGCCTGCTCCAGGACCTCGCGGGGCACCGGCAGCTCGTGCGCACGTACCTGGACGACGCGCCGCCCCCCAAGCCGCGCAAGGTGAAGCGCACCGCCGTGCGCGTCTACGTCTGTGACGCCTCCGGCTCCATGCACGGCGCGCGGGCGCGCTTCCGCGACGCGTTGATCATCGCGGAGCTGAACAACCTGCGCGTGAAGGCGCGGCGCGGAGAGACCTTCGATCCGCTCTACTTCAGCTTCTTCAACGACGTGCCCACGGAGCTCGCCCGCGTGGACACCGCCGCGGAGGCGACCCGGCAGATCGAGAAGCTCTTCCGGGACTCGCCCGCGGAGGGGCAGACGGACATCTCCCTGGCCCTGCTGTCCGCCTTCGACTCCATCCGCGCCGCGCAGGGGCGCGACCCGTACCTCGCGCGCGCCACGGTGGTGTTGATCACCGACGGCGAGGACCGCGTGGACCTGGACCTCATCCGCCGCACGCGCGCGCCCATGGGGGCCCTGGACATCGCGCTGAGCTTCATCTCGCTGGGCGAGGAGAACCCGGACCTCAAGTCCCTGGTGCTGGAGCAGCGCGCCGCCGGAGGCCGCGCCTTCTACCACCCGCTCTCCGACGAGGAGATCCGCTGGGCGCGCACGGAGTTCGACACGCCCTGGCGCACGCTCCTGCCCCGCGACGTGCCGGCCTCGCTGGAGGCCCTGGAGGCCCTGGCCCCGCACCTGGACGCGCTGGAGGCGGTGGCCGCGGGCCGCGCGCCCGGGACGGGCGTGGCCGTGGAGGCCTCCTTCGACGCGCTCTTCCCGTCCACGCCCGCGGCGTCCACCGTGCCGGAGACGCCCGGCGCGGAGCTCGTGGCGCGGGTGACGGACATCCTGGAGGCGGTGGGCGAGGCCGCGTCGCTCGCCTCCACGGACCGCCGCGCGACGGAGAGCGTGGTGCTGCTGCAGCACCTGCTGTCCGTCTACGGACTCACGCCCGCGCGCTACCTGGCCGTGCTGTCCGGCGGCGGGCGTCCGGTGGCCGAGGCGCTGGAACGGGTGCGGCTGCTCTGCCGCCCGTTCGGGTAGGCTTCGGGGCACGCGCCATGTTCGGCTTCCTCAAACGCAAGAAGGCACCCGCCGCGCCCGTGGACCCGCTGGCCACGTTCGACCGGCTCATCGAGGACCTGGAGCGGCAGGCGGCCGAGGTGCGCAAGTCCGCCGCCACGCTGCTGGCCCTCAAGGGCGAGCTCTCCCGCGCCGCGGCGCGCTACACGGCCCGCCTGGGCGACATCGCCGGACGGCGCCAGACAGCGCATGACCGGGGGGACGCGAAGGGCGTGGGCGTGCTGGAGCGCGACCGCGTGCAGACCGAACGCCTGCTGGAGTCCACGCGGGAATCGCTGCGGCGCGCGGAGCGGGACTCGGAGCTGCTGCTCGGCGCGGCCGGCGAGCTGGGCGAGCGCGTGGCGGACCTGCGCATCGAGCGGGAGAGCGCGTCCGCGCGCATGGCCGCGGGCGGCGTCGTCACGGAGGCGCTGCGCGAGCAGGTGGAGCGCTTCGACCGGGTGATGGCGCTGGAGGCCGCGCGTGATGAAGTGGAGAAGGCGCACGCCCTGGCGGACATCTACCGCGAGGAGCAGCAGCCCCACGCCGCGCCCGAGCGCGTGAAGTAGGGCAGGGCGCTCTGTCAGGTCCGCCGCGCCGTCTGGTGCAGCTCCAGCACGATGTTGCCGCCCTTGAAGAGCCGCACCGCGCCGGACGTCTGGCTCACCGTGAGCGCGATGCAGTGCGTGGTGGACGTGATGCCCGCGGAGGCAGCGTGGCGAGCGCCCAGCCCCAGCGGAATCTTCACCGTGTCGTCGTTGGAGGACAGGTAGCGTCCGGCGGACAGCACCACGCCGTCCTCGCGGATGACGAACGCGCCGTCCAGCACGGAGAAGTTCTTGATGGCGTCGCGGATCTTCGGGTCGAGCACGTTGCGCTCGGACTCCGACAGGCCCTGGAACGGGTTGATGGTGAGCTGCCGGCTCTTCTCCAGCACGCTCGTGTGGTCGCCAATCGTGATGATGGTCCCGATGGGGTGGCCCTCGAAGCCCTCCTGGCCAATCTGCAGCGCCAGTTGGATGAGCGCGTCCACCACCTGCGAGTTGAACTCCTCGCCCAGCTTCACGCCCTCGATGGCCAGCCGGTCGTCCAGCGACCCGCCGATGCGCATCTGCATCAGCGTGTCCGGCGCGCGGCCCACCTTGCCCGTCATGCAGAGGACCAGGTCGCCCTCCTTGAACGCGCCCTGGGACAGCGCGGACACGAGCGCCACCTTCACCCGCTCCGTGCGCGAGTAGTCGTACGCGGGGATGACCAGCGCGCGGACCTTCTTGCGCAGGAGCTCCTGCGCCAGCGGCTCCAACGTCACCGCGTACACCAGCTTCTTGCGCGCGGGCTTACCCCGGAGGTCCTCCGGCGCGATGGGCGTGTCGCAGATGTAGAGGAAGTGGTCGACCTCGCTCTTGGCGGCCAGGGAGAGCGCCGAGCGTAAGAATTCCCGATCGAACTTCGTGTTGTCGCTCAAGGCGCCCCTCGTGCACCCTTCGTTTTAAAGCAGGTCAGCTTGACACTGGGAACTGCATGAATAAAGCTTTCGGGCCCTTTTTTTCGGGGGCAGGCCCCCTCTACCCGTCCAACTGGAGCCGCAGGCTGTGAACCAGAAAGATCTCAAGCGTTACAAGAAGATGCTCGAGGACAGCAAAGCGAGCCTGCTCGAAAGCGCGAAGAAGACCCTGGTGGAGGAGTCGTCCTTCGACACGGACGACCTGCCTGACGAAATCGATCAGGCCGCCTCCGAGTACACCCAGTCCATGGTCTTCCGCCTGAGGGATCGCGAGAAGTTCCTGCTGCAGAAGATCGACGGTGCGCTCAAGCGCGTGGAGGACGGCACCTTCGGCATCTGCGAGCGTTGCGAGGAGGACATCTCCCCCAAGCGCCTGGATGCGCGTCCGGTGACGACGCTCTGCATCCGCTGCAAGGAAGAGCAGGAGAAGAAGGAGAAGTCCTACGGCTGAGGCCGTGGCTTCACCGGGCCGCACGGGGCTCCCATGCCCGTGCGGTCCGCGTCTCGGAGGCGAAGGGCCGCTGCTTCAGGCCGCCACGGGCTGGATCTCCACCCGCAGCAGTTGCCGGCCGATGAGGAAGTGATCGCCGTTGTCGACGAAGGTCGGCCCCGCCAGGCGGATGAAGGTGCCGTTGGACGAGCCCACGTCGCGCACCATCAGCCGGTCCCCCCGCACCTGCAGGAGCGCATGCCGCCCGGACACGAAGCCGTCCGTGGGGAAGGCGATGTCGCCCTGCTCGCGACCCAGCAGGTTGTCGCCGTCCTTGAGCGGGTAGGCCGCGCCGCGCAGGCCGCCCTCCAGGAGCTGGATGAGCCGCAGCCGGTAGCCGGGATCCGGCGAGCCCCACACCTGCGTGCCGCCGGGCCCCAGCGCCGCGGCGGGGATGGGCTCCAGCACCAGGCGCTGGCGGCCCAGGCGCAGCTCTCCGCCGGCGGGCAGCTCGCGCTCGTTGCGCAGGCGCACGAAGACGCCGTTGGCGCCGCCCACGTCCTCGACGGCGAGCCTGGCGCCGGAGAAGAAGAAGCGCGCCTGCACGGGCATGATGAAGGGGTCGTCCGTGAGCGCGATGTCCGCCTGCTGGCCGCAGGTGAGCGTGTCGCGCTGCATGCGCACGAGCGCCTCGGGGCCGCCGTCCGCGCGCACCACGCGGATGGACACCTGCGGGCGCGACGAGATGTGCGCCACGGCCATCACCATGGTCCCGGAGCGCAGCGCCGAGCCGCAAGCTCGGCAGACAGTGGCATCCCGGGAATTCTCGGTGTCACAGCGGGGGCAATAGTCCACGGCGTCCATGCGAGCGTCCCTTCTAGCAGGCCCGCGCCGCGTTGGGGGGCCCGACAGCGCACGGCTTGCTCCCCACCCGAAGGGCATGGTGAAGTCCCGCCCCCACTGACTGGACGCTGACGTGTACTGCCCTTCCTGCGGCGCCGACGCCGAAGACTCCTCCCGTTACTGCCCCGCCTGCGGCGCGACGCTCCTGCGCTCGGCGGAGGGCGGCGACGAATACGTGGGCAAGACGATTGCCTCCAAGTACCGGGTGGAAGCCCTCATCGGCGAGGGCGGCATGGGCAAGGTGTACCGCGCCCGTCAGCTCGCGCTGGACAAGGTGGTGGTGCTGAAGGTGCTGCGCCACACGCTGCTGTCGGACGAGCGCACCGTCGCGCGCTTTCAGCGCGAGGCCAAGGCCGCCAGCCGCTTGAACCACCCCAACTCCATCAGCGTGCTGGACTTCGGTCAGGCGGACGACGGCGCGCTCTTCATCGCGATGGAGTACGTGGCCGGGCAGGACCTGCATCAGATCCTCAGCCGCGAGTGGCCGCTGGGCGAGGCGCGCGTGGTGCGCATCGCCCTCCAGATCCTGAGCGCGCTGTCGGACGCGCACGGCGCGGGCGTCATCCACCGGGACCTGAAGCCCGAGAACATCATGGTGGAGCAGCGCCGCAACGAGCCGGACTTCGTGAAGGTGCTGGACTTCGGCATCGCGAAGATCACCGACTCGCAGGACGAGGGCCCGGCCCTCACGCGCGCGGGCTTCGTGTGCGGCACCCCCGAGTACATGTCGCCCGAGCAGGCGCGGGGCGCGGTGCTGGATCACCGCTCGGACCTGTACGCGGTGGGCGTCATCCTCTACCAGCTCATGACGGGCCTGCTCCCCTTCGAGTCCGACTCGGCGGTGGGCTTCGCCACCAAGCACCTCACCGAGGAGCCGCCTCCGCCCACGCGCCGCCGTCCGGACGCGCGCATCTCCCCGGGCATGGAGCGGCTCATCCTCCGCGTCCTGTCCAAGGACCCGGATGACCGGCCGGCCAACGCCGCGGCCTTCAAGGCGGAGCTGCTCGCGGTCGACAAGGAGCGCCGTCGCGGAGGGGCCGCCGCCAACGAGACGAGCGGGCGCCGTCCGCAGGCCTCGGGCGTGCTGGCCCCCATCCCGCGCAAGTCCCAGGCCGCGCAGAACTCCGCGCGCAACAACACGGCCTGGAACGACGTGACCGTGGAGGCCACGGTGCAGGGCCTGCCCCACTCGCGCACGCCGGTGTCCGAAGAGGCCACGCTCGCGCGCGAGGGCACCCAGACCTCAGTGGTCGCGCCCGCCTCCGGTGGCGGCGAGGGCATCATCCTCTTCTTCAAGGCGCTCACCACCGTGCTGGTGCTGGGGGCGGTGGGCTTCTTCGTCTACTACTTCGGCATTGGCGCGGGCAGCGGCTCCGAGGGCAACCAGTACGTGGCGCCGCCCAACGCGCCCCGGCTGCTCACCTCCGGTTCGGATCAGCCGGACTACCTGCGGCAGATCCCCAGCAACGCGCGCAACGTGGACAAGGCGCGCAAGCTGACCCAGGACGGCGACCGCGACGTGCTGGCCGGGGAGCTGGTCCGCGCGACCTCCAGCTACAAGGAGGCCTTCAACTTCAACCCGGAAGCGGAGCTGGCCCTCAAGCTGGGCGAGCTGTACTGGCAGCGCGACAACACCGACGAGGCCCGCGGCTGGTGGGTGCGCCACCTGACCGACATGCCCGACTCGCGTGCGCGCGCCTACATCGAGGTCCGGCTCGGCAGCCCGGTGGCGCGGCCCTCGTCGCCCTGAGTGCCGCCGGTAGCACCCGGCCCGCTCCCTTGAGGCGGGCCGACTGCCGTCAGCCCAGCGTCTCCACCTGCATGACGTGCTGGCCCAGGCGGACGCGGTCACCCGGACGCAGGGGGCGCTCCGTCGCGGGCGGGATGCGCACGAAGGTGCCCAGGCCGCCGGAGAGGTCTCGCAGCATCGCGCCGGTCGCCGTGGGGCTCAGCTCGCAGTGCCGGCCGGCGAGCCCCTCGTCGTTCGGGTACGCCAGGTCGCAGTGGGCCTGTCCGATGGTGAGCAGTGCCGCGGCCGTCACCACCGCGCGGCCCGCCCTGCCGCCCATGTGCACCTCCTCCACGCCGTACAGCGCCTGGCCGAGCGGCACGGGCGAGCCATACGGGGTGGGGCGGCCCGCCACGGGCGCGGGGGCCTCCACGCGGCCGGTGAAGCGGAACAGCCGCTGGCCGGCGCTGAAGAGGGCGCGCGGCGCCAGCGGCTCCGTGCCGGCGAAGGTGACGTAGACGCCCGACGCGCTGGACTCGTCGCGCACGTAGAGGGCGCCGTCCTTCACGAGGAAGGTGGCGTGCAGCGGCGACACGAAGACGTCGTCCGGGAAGAGGATGGCGCCGCGCTGGCGGCCCACCACGCAGCCCGTCACCGGCAGCTTGTAGCGCTGGCCGCGCGTCGTCCCGGCGATCACCGCCAGCCCGAAGCGCGAGGCCACCGGCGCGGGGCGGGCCGTGGCGCCCGTGGGCGCGGGAGGCGTGCCGGGCACCGGGGCCGTGGCCCCCGTCCCGCCGCGAGGGGGCAGGGCGTTGTCCGGCACGGGCGGGGGCGGGCGGGTGTTCGCGGGCGGCAGGGCCGGCCCGTACCCCGCGCGCGGAGGCGGAGGCGTCCCCGCGGGCGGCTGCGCGGCCCGGCGGGCCTCCACCATCAGCCCCTGGGCGGCGGTGGGCGGCGGGGTGCGCGCGGAGGGCTTGAGCCCGGGCGGCACGGCGCTGGGGGGCGGAGGCGGCGTGGGCGGCGTGGTGGGCTCGCCCGGGCGCGGGAAGCTGGCGACGGCGGCGGGACGGCCAGGCCCCGCGGCGGGGGGCGGCGTCACCGGCCGGGGCGGGGTCGCGGCCGCCGGACGGGGGGCGGGGGCAGCCTCTTCCAGCGCCTGGCCGCACAGCACGCAGGTGACCGAGCGTGGCGGGTTGAAGCCGTCACAATTCGGGCAGACCACCGGGAGCGCGGACAGCAGAAGCTGAGACATGGGCGGAGGGCCAATCTAGGGGGGCGTGAAACGCCGGGTCAACGAAAGCCTCGGACCATTTCCGAGGCGCCCGGGCCTCCCGGGGCCCGGCGGGGCACGCGATGTTCCAGGGTAACGTTGCCCCTGCTGTTTGAGGCAGTTACGATTGTCACCGCCTCGATGATTCGCCTGAACGACATCCTGCAGCGGGTTGCGTCGTACCACCCGGACCCCGACCTGGACATCATCAAGAAGGCGTACGTCTACTCGGCCAAGGTCCATCAGGGGCAACTCCGCAAGTCGGGAGAGCCCTACCTCATCCACCCGCTGGAGGTGGCGGGCATCCTGGCGGAGCTGAAGCTGGACGAGGCGTCCATCGTCACCGGGCTCCTCCACGACACCATCGAGGACACGCTCGCCACCGCGGAGGAGCTCACGGAGCTCTTCGGTCCGGAGGTCGCGCAGTTGGTGGACGGCGTGACGAAGCTGTCCAAGTTCTCCGCGTCCGCGACGCTCTCCCAGGAGGAGAAGCAGGCGGAGAACTTCCGCAAGATGATCATCGCGATGGCGCAGGACATCCGCGTCATCCTCGTGAAGCTGGCGGACCGCACGCACAACATGCGGACGCTGGATCACATGTCCGAGGAGAAGCAGGCCCGCATCGGACAGGAGACGCTGGACATCTACGCGCCCCTGGCCAACCGCCTGGGCATCTCCTGGATCAAGACGGAGCTGGAGGACCTGTCCTTCCGCTACGTGAAGCCCCAGGAGTTCTTCGCGCTGGAGGAGCAGCTCAACAAGCGCAAGAAGGAGCGCGAGAAGTACATCGAGGACACCTGCGACCTGATGCGCGAGAAGCTCCAGGAGCGCGGCCTCAAGGGCGACGTCAGCGGGCGCTTCAAGCACGTCTACAGCATCTGGAAGAAGATCAAGTCGCAGGGCATCGACTTCGATCAGATCCACGACATCATCGCGTTCCGCATCATCGCGCCGTCGGTGCCCGCCTGTTACGAGGCGCTGGGCATGGTGCACCAGATGTGGAAGCCGGTGCCCGGGCGCTTCAAGGACTTCATCGCCATCCCGAAGCCCAACATGTACCAGTCCCTGCACACCACGGTGATTGGTCCGTTGAGCGAGCGCGTGGAGGTGCAGATCCGCACCGCGGAGATGCACAAGATCGCGGAAGAGGGCATCGCCGCGCACTGGGCCTACAAGGAAGGCCGCGCGCCCATCTCCAAGGACGACGAGAAGTTCGCCTGGCTGCGCCAGTTGATGGAGTGGCAGCAGGACCTCAAGGACCCCAAGGAGTTCCTGGAGACGGTGAAGGTGGACCTCTTCACCGACGAGGTCTTCGTCTTCACGCCCAAGGGCGACGTGCGCAGCCTGCCGCGCGGCGCGACGCCGGTGGACTTCGCGTACGCCATCCATAGCGACGTGGGCGGCCGGTGCGTGGGCGCCAAGGTGAACGGGAAGATCGTCCCCCTGCGCTACAAGCTGAAGAACGGCGACACGGTGGAGGTGCTCACCAGCCCGCAGGCGCACCCGTCCAAGGACTGGCTCACCTTCGTCAAGACGAGCCGCGCGCAGCAGCGCATCCGCGGCTTCATCAAGCAGCAGCAGCGTGACAAGAGCCTGCAACTGGGCCGCGAGCTGGTGGAGCGCGAGTTCAAGCGCTTCCAGCTCAACTTCAACAAGCTGATGCGCTCCGGCGAGGTGAAGAAGGTCGCCGAGGAACTGGGCTTCCGCGTCGAGGACGACATGCTGGTCGCCATCGGCTACGGGAAGGTGACGCCGCAGCAGTTGGTGCAGCGCATCGTGCCGCAGGAGAAGCTGGCGCAGGCGGAGCCGCGTCCGTCGGACGGCGGTGGGTCGGGCGGCGGGTCGGGGGCGAACGCCTCCATGCTGCCGGGCCTGTCGCGCATGACGGACCTGGCCAAGCGGCTGGTGGGGCGCAACAACCGCAGCGGCGTCCAGATTGGCGGCGTGGACGACGTGCTGGTGCGCTTCGGGCGCTGTTGTAACCCCGTTCCCGGGGACCCCATCGCGGGGTTCATCACCCGGGGGCGGGGTGTGACGGTGCACACGGTGGGGTGTGAGAAGGCCCTGGCCACGGACCCCGAGCGGCGCGTGGACGTGTCCTGGGACGTGAAGGGCGACTTCAAGCGGCCCGTCACGCTGCGCGTGCTGACGGCGGACCGGCCGGGCCTGCTGGCGGACATCACCAACACGTTCTCCAAGAAGAGCGTCAACATCTCCCAGGCGAACTGCCGGGCCACCGGTGACGACCGGGCCGTCAACACCTTCGAGGTCACCATCTCCGACCTCAAGCAGTTGACGGACCTGATGCGCTCCATCGAGCGGTTGACGGGCGTCTACTCGGTCGAGCGAATCTAGCCTCAGGCTGTGCTACAGCGCGCGGCGGACCCGCGGCCCCCGTCCCCTTTGGGGGGGCCGCCTCAACGCGAGGTGTGCTGCATGGCGCGCAAGGCAATCCACTCCGACGACGCCCCCAAGGCGATTGGCCCCTACTCCCAGGCCGTGCAGGTGGACGCCGGGAAGATGACGTTCCTGTCCGGCCAGATTCCCCTGGACCCGAAGACGATGGAGCTGGTCCCCGGTGACGTCGTCGCGCAGGCCGAGCAGGTGATGAAGAACCTCCAGGCCGTGCTCGCCGCCAGCGGCCTGGACTTCAGCCACGTCGTGCGCTGCACCATCTTCCTCACCGACCTGGGCGACTTCGCCAAGGTGAACGAGGTGTACGGCCGCGCCTTCGCGGGCGCCCCGCCGGCCCGCGCCACCGTGCAGGTGTCCGCGCTGCCGCGCGGCTCCAAGGTGGAGATCGACGCCATCGCCGTCTCCTGACGCACGCGGCGGTCGCTGGAAACACGAAGGCCGCCGGTTCCCGCTGTGGGAGCCGACGGCCTTGGTGCTTCAGGAGCGGGGGAGGGCTACTTCGCTTCCGCCGCCATCGCCACGCCGGCCTTCTTCAGCTCCTCGTCGATGACCTTCTTGAAGGCATCGAAGGGCTGCGCACCCACCAGCGTGCGGCCGTTGATGAAGAACGTCGGGGTGCCGTTGGCGCCCTTGGCGGAGCCGTCCGCCATGTCGGACTCGATCTGCTTGTCGAACTTGCCCGAGTCCAGGTCCGCCTTGAACTTGTTCATGTCCAGCTTCAGCTCCTGGGCGTACTTCTCCAGGCTCTCGCGGTCCAGCGCGCGCTGGTTGGCGAAGAGCTTGTCGTGCATCTCCCAGAACTTGCCCTGCTCGTTCGCGGCCATGGAGGCCACGGCGGCGAGCTTCGCGTGCTGGTGGAAGGGCAGGGGCTGGTGCTTGAAGGCGAACTTGACCTTGCCCTTGTAGGCCTTCTCCACCTGCTCGATGGTCGGCACGGCGCGGCCGCAGAAGGGGCACTCGAAGTCGGACCAGGCGACGATGGTGATGGGCGCGTTCTTCGGGCCGCGCACCGGCGCGTTGCCCAGATCCACCTTCTGCACGGCCGGCTCGGCGGGCGCCGCGGGGGCGGCCGGAGCGGCGTTCACGTTGTCCTGGTTCAGCTTGGCGTAGAGGTCCTCCGCCTTGGTGCCGGCGGCGAGCGCCTTGTCGGCCTTGGCGATCTCCTGGTCGATGAGGGGCTTGAAGGCCTCGAAGGGCTGCGCGCCGGAGAGGAAGCGGCCGTTGATGAAGAAGGCCGGGGTGCCGTTGGCGCCCACCGCGTTGCCCGCGGAGGAGTCCGCGTCCACCTTGGCGGAGATCTTGCCGGACTCCAGGTCGGCCTTGAACTTGTTCATGTTCAGGCCCAGCTCCTGGGCGTACTTCTCCAGGCTCTCGCGGTCCAGCGCGCGCTGGTTGGCGAAGAGCTTGTCGTGCATCTCCCAGAACTTGCCCTGCTCGTGGGCGGCCATGGAGGCCTGCGCGGCGAGCTTCGCGTGCGAGTGCATGGGCAGCGGCTGGTGGCGGAACACCACGCGCACGTCCTTGCCGTAGGTCTCCTTGATCTTGTTGAGGGTCGGCACGGCGCGGCTGCAGAACGGGCACTCGAAGTCCGACCACTCGACGATGGTCACCTTCGCGGTGGCCGGGCCGAAGGAGGGGGAGTCCGCGGGGATCTCGATCTTCTTCGCGGCGGCGGCGGGCTCCGCCTGCGGCTGGGCGGCGCGGGACGGGGCGCGCTCGACGCCCTTCTCGATGATGCGCGCGTACACCTGCGACGGCGCGACGCCGCTCTTCACCAGGCCCTCGGCCTTGGCGAGCTCCTCGTCGATGAGGGCCTTGAAGTTTTCGATGGGCTGCGCGCCGGACAGGAAGCGGCCGTTGATGAAGAAGGCCGGCGTGCCGCTGGCGCCCATCTGCTGGGCCAGGGCCTGATCCTTGTCGATGGTGGCGCCCAGGCGCGCATCCGCCATGTCCGCCTTCCACTTCGCCACGTCCAGGCCGAGCTGCTTGGCGTAGCCCTCCAGGCTCTCCCCATCCAGCTTCTTGTTGTTGGCGAAGAGCAGGTTGTGCATGTCCCAGTACTTGCCCTGCTCACCGGCCGCGAGCGCCGCGAGGGCCGCGGGCCGGGCGTGCGGGTGGAAGGACAGCGGGTTCTGGCGCATCACCACGCGCAGCTTGCTGCCGTAGTCCTTCTGGAGCTGCTCGACGGTGTTGTGCGCGCGGCTGCAGAACGGGCACTCGTAGTCGGAGAACTCCACGATGGTGACCAGCGCGTTGACGCTGCCCTTCGTGGGGGCGCCGTCGACGGGCACCTTGAAGACGGTGGGGTCCACGGCGCGCGCGGGCTTGTTGGCCGCCTGCGCGACGGAGGGCGTGTTGCCGGGGGTGGCTTTCGAGCCGGTGGCGGCACGGCCGCCAACGAACCCGAGCACCAGGCCGACCAGCAAGGCCACGATGACATTGGGCTTCATGGGTTGGGAATGCTCCTGCGCCATAGGTCCGACTCCGGGCCCCAAGCGGGTGTCTGGGTAGGGAAAGGGCGGGGTACTTAACAGAGGGAATTCCAGACACGCAAGCCGCGATGACCGCCTGCGTCCGCCCGATATCCAGAGGCCTCGAAGGGGCGGACAACGACGCTGGGGACACCAAAATTCCCTCTCAGCGCGCGTGTCGTGACGCTTCGTCCGTTCGGGTTCCGTGCCAGGATGCGCGGCCATGGAAGCCGGTGTGCGCGTGGATACGTCCGGGGCCCTCTGCCCGGTGCCCATCCTGGAGATCGCCAAGGCGATGCGCCGCCTCGCGCCCGGGACGCTGGTGGAGCTCGTCTCCACCGACCGTGGGCTGGAGGCGGACCTGCCCGCGTGGTGTGACGCGACGGGCAACGAGCTCGTCCGCATGGAGCGCCGGGGCGCCCACTACGTGGGCTGGGTGCGCAAGGCGGGGTGAGCGCCCGTGGGGCGAGGGCCTACAGCAACTGGAGGACGCGGTCCTCCAGGCGGCGGCCGCGGCTGACGCCGAGGATGAGCACCTGGTGCTGGAGGAGGTGGCCGACGGTGCGGCTGATGACCTCCTCGGCCTTGTGGGCCTGGCCGTCGAAGCGCACGCGCAGCACGTCCGTGCCCTCCATGCGCGCGTCGGTGACGCCGGGCAGGGAGGTGATTTCGGGGATGATGACGTCGCCCCGGGCGATCTGGACGCGGAACTCGGCGCCCTGGCCGGTGAGCTCCGACATGGTGCCGGACTGCGCGAGCGTCCCCTTGTCGAGGATGGCGGCGGCGTCGCACAGCTCCTCCAGCTCCTGGAGGTTGTGGCTGGAGACGACGACCGTCTGCGTGCCCTTCATGTCCTTGATGATCTGGCGCACCTGCGCGGCGATGCGCGGATCCAGGCCGGCGGTGGGCTCGTCCAGGAGGACGAGCGGCGGGCGGCCCATCAGGGCCTGGGCCATGGCGGCGCGCTTGGCCATGCCGTGGCTGAGCGCCTGCGTCTGGACCTTCCAGGCCTCCATCAGGCCCACCTTCTCCAGGGCGCCGCGGGCCTCGTGCTCGGGCTGGGGCAGGTCCGACAGGCGGGCCCAGTAGGTGAGCAGCGCGCCCACCTCCCAGCCGGGGGGCAGCACCGCGTCCTGGGGCAGCGCGCCCACGCGGCC
Source organism: Corallococcus sp. AS-1-12 (assembly GCF_020036995.1). Taxonomy (NCBI): domain Bacteria; kingdom Pseudomonadati; phylum Myxococcota; class Myxococcia; order Myxococcales; family Myxococcaceae; genus Corallococcus; species Corallococcus sp. AS-1-12. The sequence continues at coordinate 59,940 of NZ_JAIQDD010000026.1, forward strand.
CTTGAGGGCGCCGGGCGTGGTGGGGGACACGCCCATCACCTGGAGCGAGCCCTCGGACGGGTAGAGGTAGCCGCACATCATGGAGAAGGTGGTCGTCTTGCCGGCGCCGTTGGGGCCGATGAGGCCGAACACCTCGCCCTGGCGCACCTGGAGGCTCACCGCCTTGACGGCGACCTTGGGGCCGAAGTGCTTGGAGACGTTGTTCAACTGGATGGCCAGGTCGCTCACAGGTCCCTCGCGCGCAGGACGCCGTAGGCGCCGAAGAGGAAGAGGGCCGCGAAGGCCGCGTAGGCCGCGCCGCTCATGGCGAACTCCGCGAGCTTCGGGTGCAGCAGGTTGCCCGAGTAGTACGACGGGGACAGGTAGCGCAGGAAGCGCAGCACGTTGTCCTCGCTCACGGCGCGCCCCACGGAGTCCATCAGCCAGAAGACGAAGAGCAGGATGAAGTTGAAGACGAGGCTCACCGCGGGGACGCGGAAGAGGCTGGAGCACAGGGTGGTGAGGGACACGTACGCCAGCGAGAAGACGATGGTGGCGCTCCAGAACTTCAGGAGGTTGAGCACCAGCACCCCGAAGGCGAAGTCCTCGTTGATGATGCGCGCGTAGATGAAGATGGCCAGGTCGATGATCAGCACCAGCCCCACCAGCAGCGTGGCCTGGGAGAGGAACTTGCCCAGCAGCACCGAGGAGCGGCGCGCGCGCACCGTGAGGTAGCGCATGGAGCGCGGGCCGACTTCGCCGCTCACCTGGTCGAAGCCCATCAGCGCGACGTAGGCGGGCAGGAAGAAGAGGGTGATCTTGAAGACGATGAGCACCACGATGGGCACCTTCGCCAGCGCCTCCATCATCGCGGCGTCGTTGCTGGCGAGGAAGCCCAGCACCCCCTGGCGCATCTGCTCCGCGGCCTGCGTGGCCATCTCCGAGTCGCCGCCGGACTCGGCGAGCTTCGCGTTCACCTGGGCCTGCAACTCCCGGGTGACGAAGCCCACCACGAGCAGCACCAGCGCGGAGAACATGCTGTAGAGCCCGAGCAGCACGATGGCCCGGCCGCTTCGTACGGCCCGGCGCAGCTCGGCTCCCCAGATCACCAATGTCTCTTTGAGTCCGTCCAAGGTGCACAGGACCCTACTGGACCTCCGGGCACCTTCCCAGGTTTCTCGCGGACGAAGGCAGCGGTCGAGGAGGCAAGCCGTGGACAGCGCGCCCTCAGCGACTAGGATCCGGCGGCCTGCTCCCTGCCCCCCCAAGGAGAGCCCCGAAGCATGACGATGCGCCGCCTCCTCGCCGCCCTGCCGCTGTTCCCCCTCACGCTGCTCCTGGGTGCCTCCGCGCCCGGGCCGGACGCGAACACCGCGCCGTCACCCGCCGCACCGTCGGATGCCCAGGCCCTGGCGCAGTCGTTGAGCGCCCTGGGAACGGACGCGGGGCCCGTGGGTGCCCGTGCGCTGGTGGAGAGGGTGGAGGCCGAGCAGCGCGGCGCCCAGGCCTCGGCTTCCCCGGACGCCGGGGCCTCCGCGAGCGTCGCGAAGGCGCCGGGCGCTCCGGCCGAGCCCTCGTCGAGCGGGGCCGCTACCGCGCAGGCTTCGGGTGCGACCGCGGCTCCCGCGTCGAGCGGGGCCGCCACCGCGCAGGCTTCGGGGGCGGCTGCCGTCGTGGGGGCGGAGGAGGCCTCCGTCGCGCAGGGCCCGGACACGCGCCCCGTGGATGCCCGCGCGCTGGCGGAGGCGCTGGCCGCGAAGGACGCCGCCGCGCTGGAGCCCGGGATGGTGCCTCCCATGCCGGTGCCGTCGCGGGAGAAGGCGCCGCCGTTCGGCAAGCTCCAGGGGCTGCCTCGCGCGCAGGACCTGGTGGCCCGCGCGAAGCTGGAGGGCAACAAGCTGGTGGTGAAGGGCGGCAAGAGCGCGCCGGATCAGGTGCTCACCATCGACCCCGGCCTCCAGGCGTCCCTCACGAAGATCATGCAGAACTACCAGGTGCCGTACGGCGCCGCGGTGGTGCTGGAGCCCTCCACCGGCCGCGTCCTCGCGATGGCGGAGCACTCGGAGGCGAAGCCGGAGCTGCGGGGGCTCCCCATCCGCGCGGTGTACCCGGCCGCGAGCATCTTCAAGATCGTCACCGGCAGCGCGCTCCTGGAGGCCGGCGTGTCGCCCGACACCGAGGCGTGCTTCCACGGCGGCAAGCGCCGCCTCAACGAGCGGCAGTTGGAGGACACCGACCGCGACGGCGCCTGCTATTCGCTGGCGCTGGCCATGGGCAAGAGCGCCAACGTCATCTTCGCCAAGATGACCAGCAAGCACCTGACCGCGGAGTCCCTCAAGCGCATGGCGGCGCGCCTGCGCTTCAACCGCGAGATTCCTTTCGCCCAGCCGCTGGACGTGTCGCTCGCGTACATCCCGGAGGACGGCTTCGCGCTCGCCAACACCGGCGCGGGCTTCGGTGACGTGTACCTGTCCCCGCTGCACGGCGCGCTGCTGGCCGCCGTCGCCGCCAACGACGGCCGCTGGGTGGACCCCGTGCTGGTGGAGCCGGAGCCCTTCATGCCCCTGCCGGAGCCAGAGCCCGTGCTCACCCCCACCGCCGCGCACGAGCTCACGCGGATGCTGGAGGAGACCGTCACCCACGGCACCGCGCGCGGCGTCTTCCGCGAGCGCGGCTTCCAGGTGAAGGACGCGGTGGGCAAGACGGGCACGCTCGCGGACCGCGAGCCCTTCCGCGACTACTCGTGGTTCGTCGGCTTCGCGCCCAAGGACAACCCGCGCGTGGCCGTGGCCGCCCTCATCGTGAACGACCCCAAGTGGCGCATCCGCGGCTCCTACCTGGGCCGCGAGGCCCTGCGCCTGGCGCTGGAGCGCATCCCCGCGCCGGTGGAGCTGACGGCCCCCGCGGGCGCCGCCGGCAAGCACTGAGGCGCGACGTCAGGACAGCGGACGCGCGGTGAGCTTCACCAGCCCCGTGTCCACGAAGCCCTGGAAGAACTTCAGCGCCTCCAGCTCCTGGAGGGGTGACACGTGCACGATGGCGGCCACGTCCCGCCGCCCGTCGATGCGCGACAGCAGGTAGCGCTCCGGTGACGTGAGGGGCAGCGTCTTCAGGTGCGCGGGCGTCACCATCAGCGCCGGCACCCGCGACGGCTCCATCAGCGCCTTGCGCAGCTCCGCGAGCAGCCGGCCTTCCGCGTCGCGCAGCAGCTTCGTGGTGTGCTCGGTGGGCGCGATTTCATGCGCGCGCCGGGCCAGCGCCTCGCCGTCGCGCAGGTTGCCCGCGTCCAGGAAGAGCTGGGCGGCCTGGAGCACCTCGTCGGAGGAGGACTCGGAGCCGATGACGCCGCCCGCGTTCAGGTCGTCCTCGTCGTCGTCCTCCACCACGACGACGGTGTGCGCGCCGGGGTCCGGGGCGGGCAGGGGGGCTTCGTCCGACACCCGCAGCGCGTCCTGGCGGTAGAGCGCGTACAGCCGCTGATAGAGGAAGAAGTCGGTGGCGTGCAGCGCCAGCGCGATGCCGTCGATGCTGAGGCCGTCCTTCGCGAGCTGCACGATGCGCTCGTCCATGCTGCCGGCCTTGCGGTCCGTCAGCTTGCGCTCGTCCACCTCCAGGCGCACGCGGCCGGAGGGGAACACCGCGCGGATGGCCTGCCACGCCGTCTCGCGGAACTCGCCCTCGCGGCTGACGTCCAGCAGGTCCACGCTGACGTCCAGGCCCTCCAGCTCCGGCGCGGCGTCCGTGGGCCGGAAGTCGAAGCCGCCTTCCTCCCACGTGAAGGCATCCAGCAGCATCTCCCGGAACTTGTGGGAGAGCACCGTGCGCACGGTGGCCTCGGACACCGTGCCCGTCATGATGAGGATCTTCCCCAGCAGGATGTGCGTCTCCGCCTGCGTGGCGAACGCGCGCTCCAACTGGTCCTCCGTCAGGTGACCCTGGTTGATCAGGAACTGGCCGAAGTACTCGCGCGGCTGGTTGGAGCTGGCGGTGATGACGTTGCCGTCGCGCAGGAGCAACTGCTTGCGCACGTCTCCCCGCTCCACGTTCAGGGTGCCGGTGGCCCGGCGATTCCCGAGGTGGACGACCAGGTCCTTGAGGGGCATCGTCGAAAAATCACCACACACGCCGCGCATCGAGCGCCCATCCTGCAACGCATGCGAGTCGATATCTACTCGAAACCCCGGTGTTCCCTCTGTGAGCAGGCCCTCGCCGTGGTCACCGAGGTGCAGGCCCGGCTGCCGTTCGAGCTCTACGTCACCGACATCCTCCAGAGCCCGGACCTCTTCGAGGCCTGGCGTTACGACATCCCCGTGGTCCTCCTCGACGGGGTGCCCGCCTTCAAACACCGCGTCGACGCGGAGACCCTGGAAGTCCGGATCCGCGAGGTGATGAATGGCATACCCATTGCTAAAACCGTGGGCCAGGATGGGTAACGGAGTGCCCTTCCCTAAGAAATCCAAGGGGATACGTAGGGCGCGAAAGTAGCGGGGCTGTAAATCTGGGCAGGCGGGCAGGGTGGTGGGGAAGAAAATGCTGGAAGGGAGGGCACGGCGGTGGGTGTGAAGCGCAAGCGAGCGGGAAGGTCGGGCCAGCCTCCCACGGTGCTGCTGGTGGAGCCGCGGGCGGAGGACCTGGAGCGCACCCGGGCGCTCCTGGGCGAGGCCGGCTTCCGCGTGGTGCCGCTGACGCGCTTCGACGCGGCGGTGCCCCTCTTCGAGGTGATCCGTCCGGATGCCGTCCTGCTGGCCGCGCAGCCACCGGACTTCGCGGCCATCCAGACGGCGCGGCGCCTGCGCCAGGTGGGCAAGGGCACGGTGCCGATGATGTACCTGGTGGATTCGCACGACCGGGACGCGTGGAAGTTCTGCGTGGAGAAGGGGCAGTGCGTGGACGTGGTGCCGCGCACGGTGGATGGCGCGGAGCTGTCCATGAAGCTGCACGCGCAGATGCGGCTCAAGCAGTCGGTGGAGCGCGCGGCCTCGGGTGAGGAGGCCGGCACGGCGCTGGCGCTGCACGACCCGGTGACGGGGCTCTACAACCGGCCCTTCCTGCTGGCCCTCATCGGCCTGGAGGCCCGGCGGACGGAGCGCTACGGCGGGACGTTCTCGGTGGTGGCGGCGGAGGTGACGGGGTGGAGCGCGCTTCGCAAGGAGCACGGCAAGAGCATGGCGGAGCGGCTGCTCGTCTACAGCGCGGTGGTGCTGGGGCAGACGGTGCGCGAGGCCGACGCGGTGGCGCGGGTGGGGGACAGTCAGTTCGCCATGCTGCTGCCGGGCACGCCCGCGGAGGCGGTGCCGGAGGTGCTGGCGCGGGTGGAGGCCCGGTTCGAGGCCGCCCGGTTCCAGATGGAGGGTCGGGTGGTGCGCACGGGGCTGGAGCTGGGGGCGGTGAGCTTCCCGGACACGGTGGGGGCTCCCACCCAGTTGCTGGGCGCGGCACTGCAGACCTTGAGGCGTACACGCGAGCTTCGGCGGGCGGCCGGTCCAGCCCGTCTGATGTCGGTTTGATTCAGTTCACGAGGGTTTGATGCACAGGGCGAGCGGAGGCGTGGGGATGGATCGGATCGCGGTGCTGGTGGTGGATGACGAGGAGTCGGTGCGCACGTTCCTGTCCGAGCTGCTGGGCAGCTCGGGGTACCAGGTGCGCTGTGCGTCGAGCGGTTCGCAGGCGCTGGAGATGCTCTCTGGTGGCTCGTTCGACGCGGTGCTGCTGGACGTGGTGATGCCGGAGATGAGCGGGCTGGAGGTGCTGCGCCGCTACCGGAGCACGGGCGGCACGGCGCCGGTCATCGTGTTGAGCGCGCTGTCGGGCGCGGACGACGCGGTGCGCGCGCTGAAGATGGGCGCCTCCGACTATCTGGCGAAGCCCTTTGGGAACGACGAGCTGCAGGACGTGCTCGCGCGCGCCCTGGGGACCCGGGTGCCGGAGCGGCAGGCGACCGCGCCCGCGCCCCGCGTGGTGTTGACGCCCGCGGAGGCCGCGGCGGAGGCCCGCGTGCTCATCTCCACGTCGCCGGCCATGCGCCGCGCGCGTGCGCTGGTGGAGCGCATCGCGGACACGGACGTGCCGGTGCTGCTGCTGGGTGAGTCCGGGACGGGCAAGGAAGTGATTGCCCGGGAGATCCACGCGCGCAGCCAGCGCCATGGCCGGCCGTTCATCAAGGTGAACTGCGCGGCGCTGCCGGGGGAGCTCCTGGAGAGCGAGCTGTTCGGCCACGAGCGCGGCGCCTTCACGGGCGCCACGGCGGAGAAGCCGGGCAAGTTCGAGCTGGCGGATCAGGGCACCATCTTCCTGGACGAGATTGGCGAGATGGCCATCCGCCTCCAGGCGAAGCTGCTCCAGGTGCTGCAGGACGAGGAGTTCTTCCGCGTCGGCGGCAAGAAGAGCGTCCGCGTGGACAGCCGCGTGGTGGTGGCGACGAACCGCGACCTGGAGAAGGAGATCGCGCTCGGCAACTTCCGCGAGGACCTGTACTACCGCCTCAACGTGGTGGCCATCCGCCTGCCGCCGCTTCGCGAGCGCCGCGAGGACGTGGTGCCGCTCACCGACCACTTCCTGAAGAAGTACGGCCGGGGCTTCATGACGAACGTGTCGGAGCTGCCCTCGGAGGTGCTCCACGCGTTCAGCGACTACGAGTGGCCGGGCAACGTGCGCGAGCTGGAGAACATGGTGCGCCGGCTGTGCGTGCTGAAGGACCCGACCCTGGTGCTGGATGAAATCCACGCCGGTGGCCGTGCTCCGGCGAGCGCGCCGTCGCTGCCCACGTCGTTCGGCGGTGGGGACGAATACATGCCGCCCCCGTCGCGCCACGTGGAGGAGTCCGCCCGCGTCTTCGCGGCGCCGCCGTCCGCGCTCGCGACGTCTTCGGGCGCGGGTGTGCAGGTGCTGGAGATGCCCGCGCGCGGCGTGTCGATGACGCCGCCTCCGGTGATGACGGAGGCCACGCCGTTCAACGCCGTGGCGCCGCAGCGGTACGCGAACCCGTTCGACGCGCCTCAGCCTCCGCCCCCGCCGCCTCCGGCCGGGGAGCTGTCGCTCAAGGACATCGGCAAGCGCGCGGCGATGCTCGCGGAGCGCGAGGCCATCCTCGCGATGCTTCAGCGCACCGCGTGGAACAAGCGCCGCGCGGCGGGCAAGCTGCGCATCAGCTACAAGGCGCTGCTCTACAAGATCAAGGAGTGCGGCATCATCGACCCGCGCGCGAGCGCGGAGTTCTGAGCCGCGACTGACGAAGTGAGGTGACGGCCCTTCTTCCGGATGACGGGAGGAGGGCCGTTCTCTTCGCGCGGTCTTGCGCGGAGCGGCCGTTGCCCGGTATCGCGGGGCCATGACCGCTCCGCTCCTTCTGCTTGGCTGTGGCTATACGCTGACGCGGCTCGCGGTGGTGGAGGCCCGCGCGGGCCGGGAGGTCCTGGCCACGACCCGGGATGCTGCTCGGCACTCGGTGCTGGAGGGCGCGGGTGTCCACGTGGTGTCCATTGACGACGCGCTGTCTCGGGCCGGGGGCGCGCACGTCGTGGACTCCGTTCCTCCGGATGCCGGGCTGGATGCCCGCCTCGCGGAAGCGCTGTCCCGCGCTCGTCCCTCCCGGCTCGTCTACCTGTCGTCCACGGGCGTCTACGGCTCCGCTCGCGGACACGTGGACGAGTCCACGCCGGTCGACACGACCTCCCCGGCCTCCCGCGCGCGCCTGGAGGCGGAGGCCCTGTTCCGTCCCCTAGGCGCGAGCGTCATGCGCATCGCGGGCATCTACGGTCCGGGGCGCGGGACTTCCGGCCGCTTGAAGGCGGGCACGCTGCGCATCCCGGAATCGGGTGGGGGGCGGCTGTCGCGCATCCATGTGGACGACCTGGTGGACGCGGTGCGCGTGGTGCTCGAACGCGGCGCGCCCGGTGAGGTGTACTGCGTGGCCGACCGCCGGCCCGCGACCCAGGAGGAGACGGCCTCCTGGCTCTGTCAGCGGCTGGGCCTCCCCATGCCGCCGCGCGTGCCCCTGGAATCCCTCCATGAGTCCCTGCGCGGCGACCGAGCCATCCGCGCCGCGAAGCTGGAGGCCCTGGGCTGGACGCCGCGCTACCCGGACTTCACCACCGGCTTCCTCGCGGCGATGGAGGAGGAGGCGCGCGGCTGAAGCACTACCCGGGTGACTCCGCCAGCAGGAGCTGTTGCAGGTCGAGCTCCGACCAGTCCAGCTCCTGCTCCACCTGCTGGAACGCCGCGTCCCCGATGGTGCCGTTCGCCCGGAGCTCCGCCAGCTTCCGCCGCCCCGCGGCCATCGCTGCACGCACCGTCTCCGCGTCCGCGGTGGGCGGCCCCCAGGGGGAAGCGCTGGGGCGCCCGGAGCTCGTGAGGGTGTGCTCGTCCAGGAGCTGCCTCGCGCGCCGCAGTTGCAGCTCGTACCGGCGCCGGACCAGCGTCGCCATCTCCGTGCCCGGTGAGTCCTGCGTGGCCTCCAGCCCCGCGCGCAGCGTCTCCACCCGGGCGAGCCGCACCTCGTGGTCCACCTCGCCGTCGTCGTCCAGCTTCAGGCGCGTCATCAGGGGCTTGAGCGTCATCCCCTGCACCACGAGCGTCCCCAGCACCACGGAGAACGACGTGAAGAGGATGAGGTCCCGGTAGGGGAAGGCCGCGACCCCGTCATGCCCCGTGGGCAGCGCCAGCGCCGCCGCGAGCGTCACGATGCCCCGCATCCCGCACCAGCCCACCAGCACGGCCGCGCCCGGCGAGAGCGTGACGGGGCTGGACTTCGACCTGCGCTGCCTCCAGCGGTTGACCGCCGCCGCCCCCATCACCCAGGCGATGCGCGCGAGGATGGCCGCCCCCGTCACCACCGCCGCGATGGCCGTGTATTCCCACCACGTCTCCCGGTCGAAGCGCGCGACGATGCCCTTCAACTGGAAGCCCACGAGCACGAAGGCCAGCACGTTCAACACGAACGTCGCCACCTCCCATACGGCATAGGACGGGATGCGGATCCGCGCGGGCGTCACCACGGAGGCCGTGCGGGAGATGGTCATCGCGTACACCACCGTCGTCAGGATGCCGGACAGGTGCAGCCGCTCCGCGAGCATCCACACCGCGAACGTGCTGCCGAACTGGGTGATGACGGCCGTGGACACGTCCTCGACGCCGGCGTTGATGCGCAGGCTCACCCGGGACAGCACCACGCCCAGCAGCACGCTGCCCACCGTGACGACGAGCAAGGTGGGCACCGCGCTCCAGCCCAGCACGCCGCCCGCGGCCACGGCCCCCAGCGCGAGCCGGTAGATGAGCAGGGCGCTCGCGTCGTTGAAGAGGCTTTCGCCCTCCAGGATGACCATCAGCCGGTGCGGGGGCTTGAGCTGCTTCAGCACCGCCGTGGCCGCCGCCGCGTCCGGAGGCGCGACGATGGCGCCCAGCGCGATGGCCGCGGCCCAGGGCATCTCCGGCACCATTGCCTTCACCACCACCGCGACGGCGATGACCGTGAGCACCACCGCCCCCAGGGCCAGGCTCGCCACCGGCCGCCAGTTCGCGCGCAGGTCGCGAGGGGACGCGTCGAACGCCGCGTCCAGCAGCACCGGCGCGACGAACAGGGTGAGCGCCAGCTCTGGATCCAACACCAGCTCCGGGCTGCCCGGCACGAGCGCCAGCACCGCCCCGGCGAGCGCCACCAGCGCGGGGTAGGGCGTGCCCACCCGCCGGGACAGCGCCGCCAGTCCCGCGCCTCCCAGCAGGAGCGCGATGACGATCTCGAACACCAGCATGAGGGCCTCGGGAGCAGTCCACCCTGGACTTCCGGCGACCTAGCGCAGGAGGGCCCGCGGGGGACAGTGGCGGATTCCGGACGGCGGAACCCCGCGTCCCACGGGAGGCCGGCCGCGTCATCAGCCGAACGCGATGGGTGCCATCAGCCGGGGAAGGGGCGCGCCTTTGCGAGGCGTGGGCCCCCGGTGACAGGCTTGCGCTTTCGGGCCGCGTGAAGTGCGCGGCCTTGCGAACCCTGTCCCAGGGGGGAACCGAAGATGTCCAGGTCGTTGCTGTTGGCGTCGTTCAACGAGGGCGTCCACCGCTCCATGGCCGGCCACCACGAGGCCGCGCTCCAGTCGTTCGATCAGGTCCTCGCCGTGGATCCACGCCACTTCCCCGCGCTCACCGCGAAGTCCTTCGCCCTCAAGCAACTGGGGCGGACCGAGGAGGCCCTGAAGGGCTTCCAGCGCGCCATCGAGCTGGACCCCACCGCGGCGGACCCCCACCGCGAGGCCGCGCTCTGCCAACTGGAGCTGGGGGAGCCGGAGGCCGCCGCCCTGCTGATGAACCGGGCGGTGCAGCTCAACCCCACCCCCGGCTACCGCGAGGCCGCCGCCATCGAGGTCTACCATCTGGGTAACGCGCTGCTGACCCAGGGCCGGCGGCCGGACAAGGCCCGCTACCGGCTGGCCCGTCAGGTCTTCGAACTGGCGCTGGAGCTGTCGCCTGCCTACGTGGAGGCGGCCAAGGCCCTGGCGGACGTGTGGGAGCACCTGGGCGACCCTACCCAGCGGGAGCACTACACCCAGCTAGCGACCCGGCTGCGCCCCGCCTCCTCCTGAGTCGCCCCGCGTCAAATTCCATACAAATGCGGAGGGAAAGGGCGGTGTGCCGGTGTTGAATACCGAAGCGCCCCCCCACCAGGAGAACCCTTCGCATGATCGTGATGCTCGAGCCGGATTCCCCCGAATCCGTCGTGAACGCCGTCCTCCAACTCGCGTCGCAGTACGAGGGCGTCACCCCGCGTGCCCACGTGGTCCAGGGCGCCGAGTCCACCATCACCGAGCTGTACCTGCTGGGCTCCACGTCGCAGGTGCCGCTGGAGCCGTTCCAGCAACTGCCCGGCGTGCGCCAGGTGGTCCGCGTCTCGCAGAAGTACCGCATCATCGGCCGGCACGGCGGTCAGCGCACCACGGCGGGCTTCGAGTACAACGGCGTCACCTTCGACGACAACTCGGTGAACCTCTTCGCGGGCCTGTGCGCGGTGGATTCGCTGGAGAGCGTGGACGCGATGATGGCGGCGCTCGCCCGCTGCGGCATCAACACCACGCGCATGGGCGCGTACAAGCCGCGCACCAACCCGTACGAGTTCCAGGGCCTGGGCGCGAAGTGCCTGCCCTGGGTGTTCGACTCCGCGGGCAAGCACGGCATCAAGGTCATCGCGATGGAGGTGACGCACCCGCGCCACATCGACGAAATCAATGACGCGCTGAAGAAGTCGGGGGCCCCCACGGGCGTGATGCTCCAGGTGGGCACGCGCAACGCGCAGAACTTCGAGCTGCTCAAGGTGATTGGCCAGCAGCGCACCTTCCCGGTGCTCTTCAAGCGCGGCATGGGCATCACGCTGGAGGAGTCCCTCAACGCGTGCGAGTACGTGGCGAGCGAGGGCAACCCGAAGATCGTCTTCTGCCTCCGCGGCGTGAAGACGCACCTGGGCGACCCGCACCGCAACATGGTGGACTTCGCGCACGTGCCGGTGGTGCGCCGCCTCACGCGCATGCCGGTGTGCGTGGACCCCTCGCACGCGATTGGCCGCGCGGAGGCCCCGCCGGACGGGCTGCCGGACATCTTCCACGCCATTGGCCAGGGCCTCATCGCGGGCGCGTCCATGGTGCTGGTGGACTTCCACCCGACGCCGGAGAAGGCGCTGTGCGACGGGCCACAGGCGCTGCGCCTGGAGCAACTGGCCGCGCTCCAGCGCTACACGAGCATCGTGCGCTCCGCGTACACGGAGGCCGTGCGCAACGGCGACGGGACGCAGGCCGCCGCTCCGGCCAAGGCCGTCAGTCGCTGAGCGCGTAGCTGCCCAGCACCCGGAGCGACGTGCAGGCGCTCCGGGCTTCCGCCAGGGCCGCCTTCACGGGCGCGGACGTCAGCGCGCCCTCCACGTCCAGGCACCAGCGGTAGTCCCAGGCGCGGACGCCGCCGGGCCTCGACTCCAGCCGCGCGACGTTCACCCCGTGCGCGGCGAAGGCCGTGAGCACGCCCGCGAGCGCGCCAGGGCCGTTGTCGAGCGTGAGCACCAGGGACGTCTTCCACCGCGAGCCCAGATTCGGCGGCACGGCCGGCCCCACCGCGAGGAAGCGGGTGGCGTTGTCCGGCGAGTCCGCGATGCCCTCCGCGAGCACGGCGAGGCCGTAAAGCTCCGCCGCGGTCCGGCTGGCGATGGCGGCCGTGCCCTCCAGCGCCTCCTGCGCCACGCGCCGCGCCGCCACGGCGGTGTTCGCCTCGGGCACGGGGTGCAGGTGGTGCTTCCTGAGCCAGCCTCCGCACTGCGCCAGCGCCTGGGGATGCGACAGCGCGCGCGTGAGCCCCTCCAGCGTGCGGCCCGGCGGCGCGAGCAGGCAGTGGCGCACGGGCAGGCGCAGTTCGCCGGAGAGGGTGGGGGTGAACTCCAGGAGCAGGTCCACCACCTCCGCCACCGGCCCCGCGAGCGCGCTCTCCATGGGCACCACGCCGCCGTCCACCGCGCCCCGGGCCACGGCCTCGAAGACGTCGCGGAAGGTGGGGCAGGGGATGCGCGTCACGGAGGCGCCGAAGAGGGCGCCCGTGGCCTCGTCGCCGTACGCGCCGCGCTCACCCTGGAAGGCGATGCGGCGGGGGGCGGCGTCGTCAGCCATCGATGGGCTCCGCGCGCGGGTAGGTGCCCAGCACGCGAAGGGACGACGTGAGCGGGCGCAGGTCCTCCAGCGCCGCCGTCACCGCGGCGGACGCGGCGTGGCCCTCCACGTCCAGGTAGAAGCGGTACTTCCACGGCGAGCCCGGGATGGGCCGCGACTCCAGCTTGGAGAGGTTCACCCCTCGCTGCGTGAGCCGCTGCAGCACCTGGCCCAGCGCGCCCGGGCGGTGCTCCAGCACGACGAGCAGTGACGTCTTGCACGGCACGTCCGGCGCGAGCGGCGTGGGCTGGCGCGACACCTCCACGAAGCGCGTGAAGTCCGAGCCGGGCTGAAGGTCGCTGGCGAGCACCACGAGCCCGAAGCGGCCCGCCGCGGACTCGCTGGCGATGGCTGCCACGGTCGGGTCATTGCGGTCCGCGACCATCTGCGCCGCGATGGCGGTGTCCGGTCCCGGCACGGCGCGGGCCCGGGGCACGTGCGTGCTCAAGAAGTCCTCGCACTGCGCCAGGGCCTGCGGGTGGGACAGCACCTCGCGCAGGTCCTCCAGCTTCGAGCCCTTCACGCCCAGCAGCCGGTGGTCCACCTGGCTCACCACCTCGCCGGTGATGACGGCGTCGCCCGCGGCGAGCACGTCGTACGTCTCATTCATGCTGCCGGCGGTGGTGTTCTCGATGGGCAGCAGCAGCACGTCCTGCTCGCTCTGCTTGAGGGCCTCCACGGCCTGGCGGGCGGTGTCGAAGCCGGTGAGGAGCACGCCGCCCGGCCGGTGGCCATAGCGCTGGCGGGCGGCCAGGTGGCTGTAGGAGCCCTCGACGCCCAGGTACCCCACGCGCAGGGGGGTGGTGTCCAGGCGGGTGACCAGGGCCTGCTGCCGGGCCACGGACATGTCCAGGATGACGCGGTAGAGGCGCTCCACCTCATGCGGGTCCAGGCCGCGGTCCGCCGCCCGGCCGCGCAGCTTGCGCAGGAGCAGGTCCTCGCGCTGCGGGTCCCGGAAGGGCCAGGCCGTCACCAGCTTGGCGCGCGCGACGTCGTCGGCCAGGGCCATGCGCCGCTGGAGGGCATCGAGGACGTCCTCGTCGATGCGTTCGATTTGCGTCCGCAGGGTCTCCAGGGAGGGGATGTCCGCCATGCCCGGAACATAACAACTCGCGTCGAAGGCGCGGACTCCTCTGACGCGCCGCTCACATTCCCAGGCGCCGGGCGAGGTCCGAAGGGACCGGGTAGACGGACTCCTTCGGCAGGTGGCGCGTGGCCTGGTCGGAGCGGCCGTCGTCCAGGTGCTTGCGCAGCTTCTGGACCCGGGGCGTGAGGTCGGTGATGGACACGGTCCAGTCGTCCACGAAGCGCTGGATGACGGCGCGGCTCAAGCCCACCTGGATGCTGTCGTGGGGCAGGCCCGCGCCGCGCAGGCTGCGCTCCGGGTCCCACTGGATGTGGACGGGCGCGGAGTCGAAGGCCTTGCGCCACGCGTCCGGCGAGCCGTGGGCCTTCGGCTCGAAGCCGGTGAGGACGCCGGCAGCAAGTGCTTCCTCCCAGCCGGAGCGTTTGATGCGCACCGCGAGCGTGCGCTCCTGGCCGCTCTTGCGGCCCCAGTTGGAGCGGTGCATGAGCCACAGGAAGCTGGGTTTGATCCACGTCATCCGGCCCACGGAGAAGGGCGGGCCGAACTTCTGCTGCTTCACGGCCACGTCCGCGATGGCGTCGGAGTAGGCCTGGTACACGACGATGGTGGCTCGGTCGAAGTCGGCGCGGACTTCGCGGGCTGCGCTCATGGGCGGGCTCTGGGCCTGGCCTTCGGCTTGGGTGTGGCGGTGGTGGCCTTGGGGAGCTTCGTCTTGCCCATCTTGAGGACGAGCTCGAAGTGCTCCACGGGGGTGGGGGTGACGCTGAGGCGGCTGCGGGTGAGCAGCGGGAAGTCCTTGAGCGCGGGGGTGGCCTTGATGGTGGCGAGCGTCACCGGCGTGGTGAAGGCGACCACGGGGCCCACCTCCACGGAGGCCCAGTCCTCGCCGGGAGCGGTGGGGTCGGGGCCGGGCTTGGAGAGGACGCGCGCCACGCCGACGACGGCCTTGTCCTCATTGGAGTGGTAGTAGAGGCACAGGTCCCCGGGCGTCATGGCCCGCAGGTTGTTGCGCGCCTCGAAGTTGCGCACGCCCGTCCACTCCGTCCTGCCGTCCTCCTCCAGCTTCGCGTACGCGTAGACGGAGGGCTCGCTCTTGATCAACCAGTACCGCGGAGTCGCCATGGCGGCGCACCCTAGCGCAGGGCTGACTCGGTGCTCCACAGACCCACGGTTCCATCCCCCTGGGCACAGGCGATGAGGCGGCCATCGGGTGAGGAGATCGCATCACCTGTAGGAAGCTCACTGTCGTCCGAGTGGCTGAACAGCACCTCGCCGGTATCGAAGTGGTAGAGCGCGAAGCCATGGTTGTCAGAGGCGGAGACCATCCACTCCCCATCCGGGCTGAAGTCGACGTTGCTCACGTAGTGAGTGAAGTCGGTGAACGTCCTCAAGACGCGACGCTCATGCACATCCATCACCACGACCTCGTGGACACCTCTCGCGACGAGCAGGGGCCGCGTGGGGTGGAATGCAACGCCCGCCGCGAACTGAAACCCAAGGGGATGAACCCAGGGATGGGAGCTCGCCTTCAGGTCCCAGAGGTAGAGCGCCGCCTGGTCATGGTCGTAGTACGTCACGATCACCGCCGCGAAGCGTGAGTCACGGGAGAATGCACACGCCTTGACCGAGGCCTGCCACTGAACGCCGAGCAGGTCACGAATCCGCTTCCAGCCCGCCACGTCCCAGAGGAGGGCCTCGCCACGTTCGAGGATGGCCAGCAGCATGCCGTCCCGGGACATGGCCAGCCCGATGGCGGGCGCGGAGAGGGTCTCCTCCCGCCAGAGTGAACCGTCCGTCGTGGAGAAGGCCATGAGCCGGGGCCGCCAGGTGACAGCGGCCTCCGCGACCGGCGGCCCCGCGGTCACGATGTGATTCGAGCCGTGGAAGAGGGCCTCGATGGGCTCCATTTTCAGTTCCACCGAGCCGCTGGGGACGTCCGTGGCCGCGTCCAGGTTCCACCACCGCAGCCGGGAGTCGGCTTTCGCGAGCAGCCGGGCGCCTGAGGGGTCGAAGCAAAGCTTGTCCCAGAGGACGGAGCTGAGCTGGGAACCCAACTGCCGCACACGCTTCAGGCCGGGCGCATTCGTCGGGGTGATGACCGCACGGGTCAGGTCTGTCGGGTTCATGTCGTGTAGGCCGGAATGGAAACGCGTATGCGAAGGAAGGCTCCAACCGTCAGGTCCCTGGCGGACGCGGCCATGGACCGGGCTTGGACGATCGAGGAGACGCGGCCTGACGACCGCAAGGCCCTCTTCGAGGCCTACCTCGCGGCGGCGCGGCTCGGGAAGATGGAGGCCATGACGAACGTGGGGCTCCATTTCCTCTACGGAGACGGCGTCCGGCGTGACCCGAAGCGCTCCCGGATGTGGACGGAAAAGGCAGCCGCCCTGGGAGACGACGTCGCTGCCTTCAACCTGGGCCTCGCCTATGACAATGGACGGGGGGCCCGGAAGAACAAGACCCTCGCGGAGGCGTGGTATCGCCGGGCCGCCAACATGGGATTCGCCGTCGCCGAGGGAAACCTGGCGTATCTCCTGTTCGAAAGCACCGAGTCCCATCTGCAGCAGGAAGCGGTCCGGATCTACCGGAAGCACGCTCGGCAAGGACACCCGATTCCGGCCTACAACGTCGGGCTTGCGTATGAGCTGGGAAAGGGCGTCCGCAAGAACCTGAAGCGAGCCAATGCGTATTACGAAATGGCCGCGAAGGGTGGCTACGCGGAAGCCCAGTTGGCCCTGGGCTACAACCATTCCAACGGCGTGGGCCTTCCTACGAATGCCTTGTGTGCCTTTGGTTGGTTCCGGCTGGCAGCGCAGCAGGGGAACGCCAGTGCGTCCTTCAATCTGGGCTTGATGTTCGCGAACGGAGAGGGCGTGCCCCAGTCCAAGGCGCGCGCCATGCGTCACTTTCGTGATGCCGCGAGCCAGGGACATGCGAAGTCCGCCAGATGGCTGCGGAAGCTTGAGAAAGCCTGAGCACCACTCCATGCCTGGGCGAAGCATCCCCGCGGATGGTAGGGCTCGGTCACGCGAGGAGTTCCAAAAGTCCGTCCAATCCTCGCATGCGACAAGGGGTCCTCCATTCCCAACAGCACGTCACGGCTTGTCAGCCATGTCGTCAAGCTGCCCCTGTGCCGTCTCAAGGTAGAAGGGCACGACTTCGACGGCGAGCACGTCGCGCATCTCCTGTCGCGCGCCCTCCCAGTCGCCCGAGTCCTGGAGCCGGTGCATCCGATAGAGTGCGTCCACGAGTCGGTTGGAGCCGTCGGTGATGCGGCGGGCACACTCGCGGAGGAGCGCAAGAGTCCCTGCTTCCGTTTGCAGTGCCGCGGCGGCGTCTGAGACGGCCACTTCATCGGCGGTCCGGAGCAGGAGCGCGCGCACGTCATCGGTGACGACGAGTGGCGCACCCTCACGGAGGACTCGCCGCGACAGGTTGCGGATCTCGTCCCAATTGGGGTGGGTGGACATCTAGCGCCTCCTCTTCGGACCGCACATGTCGATGGGCCATTCGTGCTGGCCTTCGCATCGTCGCAAGCAGGCGGTGCAGTCGCCGCCATATCGGCCGTCAGCGCACTCGTTCCAGGTTCGAAGGCATCTGTTCTTCCAGTCGGGAAGGCGCGGGTCGTCAACGTAGTCGCTTGCGTTCGCGCTGGAGTGTGCGCCCGTGGCCCCGACGGCAGCGGCCATGAGGGCGGCGGCCTCGGCGGCGGTGAGCCCGCATGCTTCCGGGAGGCCGGGGTGTCGCTGGATGCAGTCGGTTTCGGTGTCCATGGCGACGGTGGCGCATCCCAGGCTCAAGGCCGCGAGGATGGGGGCGAGGTGCCGCCGCCAGTGGGCGTGCTTCGGGGCTGTCATGGCGCGCGCACCCTACAGCATGCCATGCGCCTTCTATCAGGCGAGCACCTCCTGTGACCGCTCAACCCACGTTGGTCTTGCTGAACACCCGCAGCGCCTCCGCCACACTCCAGGCCTGGGCGAAGCAGCCTCGCGGACGGTAGGGCTCCGTCGCGTCGAAGATCTCCGAAATCTGTCCAATCCCCGCGTGCGACAGGTGGTCCTCCATTCCAGACAGCAGGGCCCTCGCGGCCTTGAGGTCCGGGGACACCTTCAGCGTCGCGTCCACGTAGTGGCCCATCAGCCAGCCCCACACCGTGCCCTGGTGATAGGCCGCGTCGCGGGCTCGCAGGTCTCCGTCGTACTTCGGTTTGTAGTCCTTGCTCCCCGGCGCCAGGCTGCGCAGCCCCACGGGTGTCACCAGTTCGCGACGCACCACCTCCAGCACCTGCGCCCACTTGTCCCGCTTGAGCACTGGATGCTTCAACGAAATGGCGAAGACCTGGTTCGGCCGCACGCTCGCGTCCTCGCGGCCGTCCTCTCCGTCCACCACGTCGTAGAGACACCCGGCCGCTTCGTTCCAGAAGCGCCGGTTGAAGCTGCCCTGCGCCTTCTCCGCCGCGGCCCGGTACGGCCCTGATTCCAATCCCAGCCGCTCCGCCCAGCCCGCCATCAGCCGCAGGGCGTTGAACCACAGCGCGTTGATCTCCACCGCCTTGCCCCGGCGCGGCGTCACCACCCAGCCCTCCACCTTCGCGTCCATCCAGGTGAGCTGGTAGCCGTCCTGCCCCTGACTCAGGAGCCCGTCCGTAGGGTCCACTCCAATGTGGAAACGCGTGCCCTTCTGGTGGTGCGCAACGATGTCCTGCATCGTCGGGAACAGGTCCCTCAACAGCGCCTCGTCTCCCGTCTCCTCCAGGTAGCGGTCCACCGCGTGGAAGAACCAGAGCGTCGCGTCCGCCGTGTGGTAGACGCCCTCGTTCTCTCCGTCCGGGAAGTAGTTCGGAATCAGCCCGTCCCGCACGTAGTGCTGGAACGTGCGCAGGATGGCCGCCGCTTCTCGGTAACGCCCCGTGGCCAGCGTCAGCCCGTCCAGGCTGATCATCGTGTCCCGGCCCCAGTCCGTGAACCACGGGTAGCCCGCGATGACGCTCCTTGCGTCCAGACCCATCGACCGCGCCCACGCGGCGTCCGCGGGCCTTGGCGGGTCGATGATGAACTGGTCCGCCGCCAACACCAGCCGCGCCGGCACCCCCGTGCGTGCATGCTCCGGGGCACGCTCCAGCAGGCGCTCCTGCCTCCCCAGCTCCCGCTCGAACACCTCCTGGGGGTTCCGCTCCAACAGGTGCCCCGGCGCCTCCACCGTGAGCCCGAAGTACAGCGTGCCCCCCGGCTTCAGCGTCGCCGTGAAGTAACCCGGCGAGTGCTGCACCTCCGTGAAGTCGTAGCCGCGCGCCTTCTCCGTCCGCAGGTGCTGCGGCCGGGACGTCTCCGCCAGGCTCACGTACGGCGTGGGCCCGTCCGAATACAGCCGCATCCGCTGGAGCGGGCCGTCCTCGCCGTTGCGCAGCTCCACCAGCGGGCCTCGCAACGTGACGATGGGCGCTCCCACGGCCTTCAACAGCGGCCCGTCATGCGGGCGCAGCACCGGGTACGGCCGCAGGTGCAGCGTCACCTCCGGACCGGACAGGTGCTCCCACTGGAGGAACACCGTGTCCTCGCCGTGCACCATCACGCAGCGGCGCCTCAGCCGCGCACGCCCCACCGCGAACTCCCAGACGGGAATCAGCCCCTCCAGGTGGAAGTGCCGCAGGTGCCTCGCGCCGTCCTCCCACGCGCCGCCGTCGTCGTGCTCCTCGGACGTGAGCCGGTAGCGCTCCCCGTCCACCAGCGCCGTCTCCTCCAGCCTGGCCATCAGCACCGTGCGCCCCAGCTTCTCCAGCGTGGGGATGAACAGGCCGTGGTAGCGGCGCGTGTTGCAGCCCACCACCGTGCCGGAGGCGTAGCCTCCTCGGCCGTTGGTCAGGAGCCACTCGTAGTGCACGCTGTCGCTGAAGTCGGCGCCGTCCGGGAAGTCGAACGACAGGCGGGGCAGGGCAGGGGCTGGTTCATTCACGCCGTCGTCTCCTCCGCTCCCGTCTCCCTGGGCGGAGACGCGCGGGAAAGGGTAGGAAGCAGGAATCCGTCGGACATCGCCCTCGCGGAGAGGTTGCTCATGCAGGCCCGCGCCACAAAGCGCATCCCCCGGCCCCGGGGCTCGAGGGGAGGACAGCCGGGCAGCCAGGCCCTCGACGCCAGCGCGAGCGCCCTGGAGTCCCTTCACGCAAAACCCTTGCGACCGTCCCCAGGGGACCGCACTTCACCCAGAGCCTTCGGGCGCGCCCCGATTTCCCGAGGAGACACGCCGTGGCCATCGTGAAGTCATCGGGCATCAGCGGCCGGCAGCACAACCTCGCTGAACAGGTCTTCTCCCGCGCCGCGGGCGCGCCGCTCGTGCCGGGCAACGACGTGCGCCTGCTGCGCGACGCGCGCGAGAACTACCCCGCGTGGCTGAGCGCCATCCAGCAGGCCCAGCGCTCCATCCTCTTCGAGAACTACATCATTGAAGACGATGACGTGGGCCGCGCCTTCGCGGACGCGCTGGCCGCCCGCGCCCGCGACGGCGTGCAGGTCCGCGTCCTCTATGACTGGCTGGGCTGCCAGGGCCCCGCGTCCCGCCGCTACTGGCGCTTCTTGCGCGACGCGGGCGTGGAGGTGCGCTCGTTCAATCCCTTCCAGTTCGACCGGCCCCTGGCGTGGCTGGGCCGCAACCACCGCAAGACGCTCACCGTGGACGGCGAGGTGGGCTTCGTCTCCGGCCTGTGCGTGAGCCACAAGTGGGTGGGCGACGCCCAGAAGGGCGTGGCCCCGTGGCGCGACACCGGCCTGGAGATTCGCGGCCCCGCCGTGACGGACCTGGTGCGCGCCTTCGCCCAGGGGTGGAGCACCGTGGGCCCTCCGCTGGACGAGGAGGGATGCCTGTCCGCTCGCGCCTCCCAGCCCATGGGCGACGTGTCCCTGCGCGTGGTGGCCGGCGTGCCCTGGAGCGCGGGCCTCTTCCGCGTGGACCAGCTCATCGCGTCGCTCGCGCGCAAGCGGCTGTGGCTCACCGACGCGTACTTCGTGGGCACCGCCACCTATGTCCAGGCGCTCCGGGCCGCGTCCCGCGACGGCGTGGACGTGCGGCTGCTCGTGCCCGGCAGCAGCGACATCCCCGCGCTGCGCCCGCTCACCCAGGCCGGCTACCGCCCGCTGCTGGAGGCCGGCATCCGCGTCTATGAATGGAACGGCACCATGCTCCACGCCAAGACGGCGGTGGCGGATGGCACCTGGGCGCGCGTCGGCTCCTCCAACCTCAACCCCGCCAGTTGGCTGGGCAACTCCGAGATCGACGTCGCCGTGGAGGACGCCCCCTTCGCCCGGTGCATGGAGGACATGTACCTCCAGGACCTGGAGCACGCGACGGAGGTGGTGCTCAGCGGAAGGGAGCGCCGCCTGGTCGCAGCGCCCGCGCTGCCTCGCGCGCGAAGGGGGGCTCCCGGACGGCGGGGCAGCATGAGCCGCGCGGCCGCGGGCGCGGTGCGCCTGGGCAACACCGTGGGCGCCGCCGTCACCAACCACCGCGAGCTGGGCCGCACCGAATCCAAGGTCGTCTTCGGCGCGGGCGTGGTGCCGCTGGCCCTGGCGGGCGTGGCGCTCTACTGGCCCCACGTCGTGGCCGTGCCGGCGGCGCTCCTGGGGGCGTGGGCCGGCATCGCCTTGTGGAGCCGGGCCCTGCGCCTGCGCCGCCAGGAGGCCCAGGGCACCGAACAGCAGCCGCTGCCGGAGCAGGAGGTGCCGCCCCAGGCCGCCGTCCCGGAGCCGCCCGCGCTGCCGGAGGCGCACGCCTCCCACGCTCCGGAGGCCGGGCCCCGCCAGCCTTGAGGTGAAGGGAAGGGCAGGGCCTGGAAACGAAGAGGGCCCACGGGCCGGCAGCGGGTGGAAGCGTGCTTCCCACTCCGCTGAGCCGGCCCGAAGGCCCTGTGATTCCTACAGCGCTTCAGACCGCGCTGGCGTGTGGCGCTACGCCTGCTTCGCGACCCCCGTGGGCTCCGCCGCCTTGCCGCTCAAGAGCGAGCTGCCGCCGTACAGGGCCAGGCCCACCATGCCCAGCACGCCCGCCTCGACGCCGCCGCCCAGCGAAGCTCCCATCAGCCCCACGATGCTGGTTCCGAGCATGAAGACCACCCCCACCGCCCCTGCCACCTTGCCCATCCGCTGTCCCCCTCTGGACTGAATTGGACCCCTGAAACAGTACCGCTGTCCGACGCCCATACCCTTATCAAGTCCCGTGCCAGGGCTTTGGCACGGGCGCCCCAGAGGGAGCCCGGAAGTGCGAGGAAGGTACGGGGCTCACGTTGGGCAAAGGTCTTCCACCCCGTGGAAGCGATCGGCAGAAAGCACAGGGGCGAACACCGGGGTAGGACCGGAATTTTTCCCGGATGCGCCCAGGTGCGCCTGATGTGGCACGCCGTAACCCACTGCATTCCAAGGGATTTCCCTCCCCCCAAGCGCTGGCACACGCGCTGCTAGGAGCCTCCGCCAGAAGCGAACCACCCGGCCCTTCAGGGCGTGTGAACGGTGGATCGCGCGGAACATCAGTGAACGAAGGAGAGCGGAAGATGGGAATGCGGCGCACGGGGTTCTGGACGGTGATGGGGATGCTCCTCCTGTCGGGTTGTGCTCACCAGCAGACGCTGAAGGTCGACAACGCGGATCAGCCGTACCGCATCGGCCGCGAGGACGTGCTCGACGTGAGCGTGTGGCGCGACCAGGAGCTGTCGCGCACGGTGCCGGTGCGCCCCGACGGCTACATCTCCATTCCGATGGTGGGCGAGATTGAGGCCGCGGGCAAGACGCCCACGGAGCTGGCCGAGGCGCTCAAGACGGGCCTGTCGCCGTACGTGCAGGAGCCGCGCGTGACGGTCATCGTCCGCGAGGTGAACAGCAGCCGCGTGTTCGTCACGGGCGAGGTGGCCCACCCGGGCGCCTACCCGCTGCGCGGCCGCGTGTCCCTGCTGCAGGCCATCGCGCTGGCCGGCGGCTTCACGGACTTCGCCAACTCCGACGGCATCGTCGTCATCCGCACGGACGGCAAGGGCGGGCAGATCCCGGTGCGCTACAGCGACCTGGTCTCCCCGGACGGCGAGAGCGTCATCCTGCGGCCGGGTGACACCGTCGTCGTCCCGTGAAGCGGGACGGGCGCGCGGACGGCAAGGACAGACATCGGGAAGCAGCGAACGTGGGCGTGGGTCAGGACGGGAGGGCGGCGGTGAGGGGCAACTGGAAGCGAGCAGTGATTGCGGGCTGTCTCATCGCCGCGCCGGCCGCGCAGGCGGCCACCATCCTGGAGCCGCGCCTGCGCCTCACGGCGGAGGAGCGCTTCGACAATGACATCCGTCTGGGCGGAGCCGGCACCAACGGGCAGTTCATGACGAAGCTGTCCCCGCGGCTGGGCCTGGACGTGAAGAACGAGCAGTTGACGCTCGAGTCCTTCTACGCCACGGACCTGCTCGCGCGGCACGGCTCCGGGACGACGACGGTGGACCACCGCGCGGGCGTGGGCTTCCGGGACGTGCTGTCCCGGCGGCTGCGGCTGGACGCCAGCGCGCGGGTGTTCCGCGTCACCGACCCCACGTCGCTGCCGCGCGACGGCCTGGCGCGCTCCACGGCGCCCACCTTCTATGCGCAGACGAAGGTGGGCATCACGGGGCGCGTCACCGAGCGCATGGACGTGCGCGGCAACTACATGTTCGAGGCGACGCGCATCATCGAGCCGGGGCGGGTGGCGGGCTATGCGCACACCCCGTCCGTGGAGCTGTGGTACCGCACCACGCGCCGGCTGTCCCTGGGCGCCGAGTACCGCTACCAGGGCTTCCTGTACGACCAGGACTACAGCCAGGCGCATGGCGCTTCCGCGGCCCTGCGCTACCGGCTGACGCGGCCCACCACGCTCACCGTCCGGGGCGGGCCGGTGCGCTACATGCCGTCGGACGCGTCGCGCGGCGGGTGGTTGCCCCGCGTGGCGCTGGAGCTGGTGCGCGAGGGCGAGCGCAGTGACTTCGGCTTCGCCATCGGTCACGACCTGGTGGGCGCGAGCGGTTTCTCCGGCGCGGTGTGGGCGGACTACGCGTCGGTGATGGGGGCGCATCGTTTCTCGCAGAAGCTGTCCGCCTTCGGGGCGGCCAGCTTCTTCCGGAACGGCACGGCGCCCGATGAGAACTACACGCAGTGGCGCAACACCACGAACGTGTCGCAGGGCTATGCGGTGGGTGGAGGCGTCGAGTACCGGCTGAGCCGGAAGCTGGCGCTGCAGGGCGCGTTCGACCGCATCGCGCAGGTGGGTGCGGCGGATGTCGCTGGGGCGGGGGACCTGACACGCAACGTGTTCGCCCTCCGTCTGGTCATGACAGCTTGGTAGGCAACCTTTGAGAGCTACGAGGATGGAGGAGCGGATCATGGAGCGTGGGATGACGGCGGACCAGTTGCTTTCGGCGCTGTGGCGCCGCAAGGCCCTGGTGGGGGCGATCGCTGCAGCAATCTTCGTGTTGGGTGCGGCCATCGTGATGACCCGGCCGAGCATTTATGAAGCGTCCGTGGTGGTGCGCGTGGAGCCGCAGCGCCCCGGCGAGGAGATGGTCCAGCGCACGGTGAGCGAGCTCATCGAGCAGCGGCTCGTCACCGTCCGCCAGGAGCTGCTGGCGCGGCCGGTGCTCCAGAAGGCCATCGAGGAGATGAACCTCTACCCGGAGCTGGTGTCCGACAAGGGCATCGAGGCGGCGGTGGAGCAGATGCGCAAGGACCTCACCGTGCGCGTCGAGGGTGAGACGGCCTTCGAGCTCACCTACGCGGGCCGCGACCCGCAGGTGGTGGCGCAGGTGGCCAACCGCCTGCCGGCCATCTTCTCCGAGGAGACGCTGAAGATCCGCCAGGCGCAGGCGGCCCGCGCCACGGACCTCTTCAACGAGGAGATGGTCTCCATGGGCAAGGCCGTGTCCTCCTGGGAGACGAAGATCTCCAAGTTCAAGGTGGACCACCTGGGCGAGCTGCCCGAGCAGATGGAGATGAACATGCGCGGCCTGGAGCGCATCAGCGCCCAGTTGCAGACGAAGTCCGAGGAGCTGCGCACGGCCGAGGCGCGCCGCTCCGACCTGGCCCGCGCCCGCAACGCCGCGGACAGCGAGGCGGGCCGGCTGGAGGCCACGGAGAGCGGCCTGTCCCGCACCCTCACGCAGGCCAAGACGCAGTGGACGCCGGACCACCCGGAGGTGAAGCGGATGGAGCGTGAGCTCAACGACATCAGCGCCCAGCGCAAGGACGCCGAGGGCCGCATGTTCGCCGAGCGCAACGAGCGCACCCGCGTGGCCACGCTCATCACCAACATCCAGAAGGACATCGTGGACCTCCAGAAGCAGGCCGAGGCGTACCAGGCGCGGCTGAACAACACCCCGCGCTGGGCCCAGGAGCTGGCGGTCATGAACCGGGACTACGAGATCGCCCGCACCAAGTACCAGAGCGTGGTGAGCCGCAAGGTGGAGGCGGAGATCGCCCAGGAGCTGGAGGCCAAGAGCGCCAAGAGCCTGTTCAACGTCATCTCGCCCGCCGGGGTGCCTTCCTCGCCTGCTCGCCCGGACCGCATGACGGGCCTGCTCATCGCCGCCCTGGTGGCCCTGGCGCTGGGCGTCCTCACCGGCACCGTCCTGGAGATGCGCGACGACAGCCTGCGCGACGGCACGGAGGTCCGCGAGCGCCTGACGCTGCCGGTCCTGGCGGTGGTCCCGAACATGCAAGGCAAGACGGAGAAGCGGATTCTGATGCCGATGGCTGGGAGCAAGAACAGCGTCTCCTCGCCTACTTCCCTGAACTAATTGCCGCCCCCCTACGGAAAGGATTGGAGAACTCAGATGGATTCGACGATGGAGCGGGCCGGTAACTTCCTCCCCCGCGTGGACGACAGCGCGGCTTCCTCGAACGCGGTGGACCGCCGGGTGGTGACGCTCACGGCCCCTGCTTCCGCGGCCGCCGAGCAGTACCGCAGCCTGTACTACCGCCTGGAGCGGATGCGCGAGCAGCGCCCGATGAAGGTGGTGGCGCTCACCTCCGCGATGCCCGGCGAGGGCAAGACGGTGACGAGCGTGAACCTGGCCCTGGCCGCCGCCCGGGCGAACCCGGAGCGCCGCATCCTGCTGGTGGACGCGGACCTGCGCCGGGGGCAGGTGGCCCCCACGCTGGGCATGCGCAACAAGCAGGGCCTGGCGGAGCTGCTGGCCGGTGAGTGCGACGTGCGCGACGTGGTGCGCCGCTTCAACTCCACGCGCCTGGCCGTCATCCCCGCCGGCGCCACGCCGGAGGAGAGCACCCAGGTGCTGGCGAGCGCCCGCATGAAGCAGTTCCTCAAGGCGGTGCGCGAGGGCTTCGACGAGGTGTACGTGGACCTGCCGCCCACGCTGCCGTTCGCGGACGCGGCCATCCTGGGCCACCAGATGGACGGCGTGCTGATGGTCATCCGCGCCAACGTCACCCCCTCCAAGGTGGTGAACCAGGCGGTGGAGCAGTTGGCGGGCGCGGCGCTGGTGGGCTGCGTGCTCAACGGGGCGGAGGTGAACGCGACCCCGTACCTGAAGAACTACGTGAAGAAGTAGCGGTCGGTTGTCGAGGTGAGTGTTTCACGGGCCCGGACCCGCTCCTCGCGCCGATGAGGTGCGAAGGGCGGGGGGCCTGGAGCGGCGGCGGGTCGGGGTTGGAGGAGTCACGTGCTTCGCGTTTTCCACCACTATTTTTCAGCCAAGAAACTGACGTTCTTCCTCGCCGAGTCCTCGGCGATCGCGCTGGCCTGTGTCGCGGGTGCCGCGGCCTGCGCGGCCCTCTTCGCGCCCCTGGGCTCCACGCCCCCGTTCGCCACGATGTGGCCGACGCTGGTGGGGCTGGGCCTGGCCTTCGTCGTCACCTTCCAGTTCACGCTGTACCTGTTGGACCTGTACGACCTGCGCATCGCGGCCGAGGACCGCACGCGCGGCTACCGCTTCCTCAAGGCCGCGGGCGTCACCGCGATGGTGGCGGGCGGCGTGATGCTCCTCCTGCCGCTGGCCCTTCCGGTGGTGCTGCCCCCCGGGACGCTGCTGGGCGGCGCGATGGGCGCCCTGGCCGGCACGCTGGTGGTGCGCGTGTCCATCCGGGCGCTGGTGGGTGAACCCGACGCGGTGCTCATCGTGGGGGATGGCCTCAAGGCCCGCGCGGTGGCCAGCGCGATTGAAGATGGCGGCGAGGGGTCCTTCCGCGTGGTGGCCCTGGTGGAGCCGCGCAAGGTGGAGGAGCCGCTGGACGCGATGGCGGCGCGCCTCAACGCCTCCTACGTGGTGCAGGCCGCGGACGACATGCGCGGCGCCAACTGGGTGGACTCGCTCTTGCGCTGCCGGCTGGACGGGCGGCGGGTGTACGACGCGGCGGGCTTCTGCGAGCGCGTACTGCGCCGCATCCCGGTGCAGTTCCTGCGCGCCAGCGACTTCGCCTTCGCGGATGAGATGACGGTGTCGCCCCTGCGCCGGGCCTTCAAGCGCGTGTTCGACGTGGCGGTGGCGTCGCTGCTCCTGCTGCTGGCGTCGCCCTTCCTGGTGCTGGTGGCGCTGGCCATCAAGCTGGACTCCAAGGGCCCCGTCTTCTACCGGCAGGACCGCGTGGGCCTGGGCGGCAAGGCGTACCCGCTCTGGAAGTTCCGCAGCATGCGCACCGACGCGGAGAAGAACGGCGCGGTGTGGGCGCGCTCCAACGACGACCGCGTCACGCGGGTGGGCAAGTTCATCCGCAAGACGCGCATCGACGAGATTCCGCAGGTGTTCAACGTGCTCCTGGGCCACATGAGCTTCGTGGGCCCCCGGCCGGAGCGCCCGGTGTTCACCGAGCAGCTCAAGCAGCAGATTCCGTTCTACGGCGTGCGCGAGGCGGTGAAGCCGGGCATCACGGGCTGGGCGCAGATCCGCTACCCCTACGGGGCCTCGGTGGAGGACGCGCGCAACAAGCTGGAGTTCGACCTGTACTACGTGAAGAACGGGTCGCTGTTCCTGGACGTCGGCATCATCTTCCACACGGTCCGGCACGTGCTGCTGGGACGAGGGGCGCGGTAACCGTTCAGCAGTGGATGGGGATGACCATCCGCGGCCTCTGGTTGTCGGGGGAGGCCGGGATGCCAAGGGTGGGTAGCCATGGATTGGGATGGGCGAGGGGGTTGGCACATGGTGGGCATGGACGTGGACGCACCGTTCTCAGAGCAGTGGAGCCAGGACGACGCGCGCAACAGGCAGCAGGGCGTGGAGCGCAACGAGCTGCTGCAGGCGCCGAAGCACCGTCCCACGCGCATCGTCGCGATGGGCGGCGGGACGGGCTTGCCCATGGTGCTCAAGGGGCTGGCCCGCCGCGCGGCCCCCAAGGGCGGCCAGCCTGGCGTGGACATCACCGCGGTCGTGGCGATGAGCGACGACGGCGGCAGCTCCGGGCGCCTGCGCCGGCTGCACGGCGCGCTGCCCCCGGGGGACATCCGCAACTGCCTGGTGGCGCTCGCGGGCGGCAAGAGCGCGCTGAGGGACGTGTTCCAGTACCGCTTCGGCGGCGCGAAGGGGCTCGCGGGGCACGCGGTGGGCAACCTGCTCATCGCGGCGCTCGCGGAGCTGAAGGGCGACTTCCTGGAGGCGGTGCGGCTGTCCGGGGAACTCTTGGGCGCCAAGGGCCAGGTGCTGCCCAGCACGCTCGCGTCCGTGCAGCTCGTGGCCCAGATGCATGACGACACGGAGGTCGTGGGCGAGCGCAACATCTGCCGCGCCCAGGGCCGCGTGCGCCGCGTGTCGCTCAGCCCCCGCTCACCGCCGGCGGTGGACGGCCTGCTGGAGGCCATCTACTCGGCGGACCTCATCGCCATCGGGCCGGGGTCGCTGTACTCGAGCGTGCTGCCCAACCTGCTGGTGGACGGCGTGGCCCAGGCGCTGAAGGAGACGCGCGCGCTGAAGGTCATGGTGGCCAACCTGATGACCCAGCCGGGTGAGACGGACGGGATGAACTGCCTGGACCACGTGCAGGCCGTCATCGACCACGTGGGGCCGGTGCTGGACGCGGTGCTCGTCAACGGCCGGATGCCTTCCGAGGAGTCCATCCAGCGCTATGCGCGCAAGGGCTCCTTCATGGTCACGGCGGAGACGCGGGAGCTGCTGTCCTCCGGGGTGATTCCGGTGCAGGCGGATCTGCTCAAGGAAGGTTCCAAGATCCGACACGACAGCCGCAAGGTCGCCGCCTGCCTGCTGAAGATGGCGCGCAGCGGGTTGTAGGCCGCCCTGTCCATCACCACCTTGGGGCCCTCGAACATGGAAGCCATTCAACTTTCGACCGCCTCCCAGGTCGTGGAAGTCAACGACCGGGCGGCCTTCATGTCCCTGGAAGCCGAGTGGAACCAGCTCGTGGAGACGACCTCCCACGAGCTGTTCTACCGGCATGAGTTCCTGCGGCTGTGGCTGGACAACTTCGCCGCCGGGGCGCGCATGCGCGTGCTGCTGCTGCGCGGCGAGGACGGAGCGCTCACCGCCGCGCTGCCGCTGGTGGAGGAGCGCACGTCGATGTACGGCGTGCCCGTGCGCCAGCTCACCTCCGCGGCCAACGCGCACTCCTGCCGCTTCGACATGCTGGCGCGGGAGCCGGATGCCGCGGCCCGGGCCTTCCTCGCGCACCTGCGCGCGACGGGCGGCTGGGACGTGCTGCGGCTGACGGACGTGCCGGACGGCGGCGTGGGCTTCCGCCTGCTGGAGGCCGCGAAGCAGGGCGGGCTCCCGGTGGGCGAGTGGGAGTCGCTGCAATCGCCCTACGTGCCCCTGCCCGCGAAGAAGGACGCGTACTTCGCGAAGCTGCCGTCCAAGTTCAAGGCCAACTGCCGCCGCCGGCGCCGCAAGCTGGAGGAGAAGGGGAAGGTCACCTTCGAGCGCGTCCCTGGCGGGTTGGACCTGGAGGGCACGCTGGAGGAGGGGCTGCTGCTGGAGCAGAGCGGCTGGAAGGGCGCGAATGGCACGGCCATGGCGCAGGACGCGAAGACGCGCGGCTTCTACACGGAGCTGGCGCGGGACGCGGCCTACCGCGGCCGCCTGGCGCTGTACTTCCTGCGCCTGGACGGGCGCGCGGTGGCGTTCCAGTACGGCCTGGAGTTCGGCGGGCGCTACTTCCTGCTGAAGCCCGGCTACGACGAGTCCCTGAAGGAATGCAGCCCGGGGCAGCTCCTGATGGAGGAGGTGCTGGGGGACTGCCTGGACCGGGGGCTCACCGAGTTCGATTTCCTGGGGCCGGACATGGTGTGGAAGCGCGACTGGACGGATCAGGTCCGGCGGCACACCTGGCTCTATGTGTTCAACGACACCGCCTTCGGCCGGGCCCTGTGCGCGGCGAAGTTCCGGTGGGTACCGGCGGCGAAAGAGGTGGTGGCGAGATGGAAGAAGTGAAGTCGACCGACAGGCTGTTCGTGCCGTCCCTGCCCACGCTGTGGCCCAGCATGTTGGTGGCCCCGCCGCGCCCGGGGGCCCTGCCGCCGTTCTCGTCTCCCAACGCGCGCTACTTCTACTTCGCGCGCAACGCCGTCTGGCTGACCATCAAGATGCTGCGCCTGGACGGCGGCGAGGTGCTGATGCCCGCCTACCACCACGGCGTGGAGGTGGAGGCGGTGGTGGACGCGGGCGCCATTCCGCGCTTCTACCGCGTGGGCAGCCGCTGGGACGTGGACGTGGCGGACGTGGCGAAGCGCATCACGCCGAAGACGCGCGCGCTCTACCTCATCCACTACGCGGGCTTCCCGGGGCCGGTGGACGCCATGCGCAAGCTGGCGGACGAGCATGGCATCCCGCTGATTGAGGACTGCGCGCTGTCGCTCCTGTCGTCCGACGGCGCGACGCCGCTGGGCACCACGGGCGACGTGGGCATCTTCTGTCTCTACAAGACGCTCCCGGTACCCAATGGAGGCGCGCTGGTCGTCAACGGCAAGCGCTCCTACAGCCTGCCGGAGCCGCCCGCGCCGCCGCTGGCGTCCACCTTCAGCCACACCGTGTCCGCGCTGCTGCAGAACCTGGAGCTGCGCGGCGGGGCGGTGGGCCGGGGGCTGCGCGGCCTGGTGCGCTCGGTGGGGCACGGCACGGTGAAGGCCGCGAGCATCGAGCGGGTGGCCACGGGCACGCAGCACTTCGACCGGCGGCACGTGGACCTGGGCATGAGCCCGCTGACGAAGCGGATTGCCCTGGCGCAGGACCTGGAGGCCATCGTCGAGGCGCGCCGCCGCAACTACTTCCTCCTGCTGGGCCGGCTGCGCGACGTGTCGCCGCCGCTCTTCAACCAATTGCCCCCGGGCGTCAGCCCCCTGTTCTACCCGATGGTGGTGCAGGACAAGGAGCTGCTGCTGGCGAAGCTGCGCGAGAGGGGCATCGACGCCATCGACTTCTGGAAGCGCTTCCATCCCGCGTGCGACCCGTCGGAGTTCCCGGAGGTCGCGCAGTTGCGGCGCACCATCCTGGAGATTCCCTGCCACCAGGACCTGACGCCGGAGGTGATGGGGCAGGTGGTGGACGTGGTCCGGGAGGCGCTGAAGTCCGAGCGCCGGCCGAGCAAGCGCGCGTCGTGAGGGAACAGGGGCTGGCTCCCGGGTTGCAATGGCCCCCGGGGGCCGGGGCATTGCTTCGGGAAAGGCATCAGGGTGACGCGGTGATCCGCGAAGACGAGTTGACGTCGGGGCCAAGGTTGACGCCGCGGTTGGACGTGGCGGCGGTGGGCAGTGCCTCGCGGCTGGCGGGGATGCGGGCGGAGTGGAACGCGCTCTTGGACGCGAGCACGGCCGGTCCGTTCAACGCGTGGGAGTGGCTGTATCCGTGGTGCCGGCGCATCGCGCCCGACGTGCGGCCGCTGGTGCTGACGGCGCGCGACAGGCTGGGCACGCTGGTGGGGCTGCTGCCGCTGGGCTTGGAGCACCGCTGGGTGAACGGCGTGCGCGTGCGGCGCCTGGGCTTCCTGGGTGAGACGCACGTGGGCAGCGACTACCTGGACGTGGTGGCGCGCAGGGGCCGCGAGGCGGAGGTGGCCCGGGCGTTCTTCAACGTGCTCCAGGGCCTGCGCGACGAGTGGGACGTGCTGGACTTGACGGACCTGCGCGAGGGGTCGACGACGCTCGGCGTGGCGCGCGAGGTGTTTGGCGACGTGCGCGTGACGGAGCGCTACGTGTGCCCGTACGAGACGCTGGTGCCGGGCGAGCCGTTCGACGCGTTCTTGAAGCGCACGGGGCGGCGGGACAACTACCTGCGCCGGCGCAAGTGGCTGGAGAAGCAGGACGGCTACCGCATCGAGCGCACGGACGCGCCGGGCGCGCTGTCCGGGCCCATGACGGACTTCTTCCGGCTGCACGCGCTGCGCTGGTCCTCGGATGGCGGTTCGCAGGGCATCAAGGGCGCCGGGGTGGAGGCGTTCCACCGGGACGCGACGCAGTGGCTGGCGGAGCGGGGCCGGCTGCGGATGTACACGATGAAGGTGGGCGGCCAGGCGGTGGCGTCCGTGTACGGCATCCTGCATGGCCAGACGTTCGTGTACTTCCAGTCCGGCTATGACCCGGCGTGGCGCAACCGCAGCGTGGGCCTGGTGCTGGTGGGCGAGACGTTCAAGGACGCCATCGAGATGGGCCTGACGGAGTACGACTTCCTGCGAGGCACGGAGACGTACAAGTCCGACTGGGTGACGAAGCAGCGCCAGACGGTGTCCCTGCGCGCGCACGGCGCGGGCTTCGCGGGCACGTGGTTCACCCGCTCCGAGGAGTGGGCCCGGCAGACGCGCAACGCGGTGAAGGGTGTCCTGTCCGACGAGCTGGTGGAGAAGGTGCGCCGGTTCCGCCGGCGGAAGGCCGCGGTGAATTGACGCCTGGTGGAGGCGCGGCGGATCCTGGCGGGTGCCATGGAGAAGCTGCGCTGCGCCGTCCTGGATGACTATCAGGGTGTTTCGACAAGGCTCGCGGACTGGTCTTCCGTGAGCGGACAGGTCGAGGTGACGGTGTTCCGCGAGCACTTCTCCGGTGAGGAGGAGTTGGTCGCGGCGCTGTCGCCGTTCGACCTGCTCGTCGTCATGCGGGAGCGCACGCCGTTTCCGAAGGCGCTGATTGAACGGCTGCCACGGCTGCGGCTGCTGGTGACGACGGGGATGCGGAATGCGTCCATCGACGTGGCCGCGGCCACCGCGCGCGGCGTGACGGTGTGCGGGACGGCGAGCGCGACCGAGCCTCCGGTGGAGCTGACGTGGGCGTTGCTGCTGGCGCTCGCGAGGAACGTGGTGGGGGAGAGCACCGCGTTCCGGCAGGGCGGCCCGTGGCAGCACTCCGTGGGCGTGGACCTGCACGGGAAGCGGCTGGGGCTCCTGGGCTTGGGGAAGATTGGGAGCAGGGTGGCCCGGGTGGGCGCGGCGTTTGGGATGGACGTGGTCGCGTGGAGCCCGAACCTCACGGACGCGAGGGCCGCGGAGGTGGGGGTGACGCGGCCCGCGTCGAAGGAGGCGCTCCTGGAGACGAGCGACTTCGTGTCCATTCACCTGGTGCTGGGGGAGCGCTCGCGGGGGCTGGTGGGGCGCGCGGAGCTCGCGAGGATGCGGCCCACGGCGTACCTCATCAACACGTCTCGCGCGGCCATCGTGGATCAGGCGGCGCTGGTGGAGGCGTTGCAGCAGGGTGTCATCGCGGGCGCGGCGGTGGATGTCTTTGAAACAGAGCCGGTGCCCGTGGACGACGTGCTGCGGAAGCTGCCGAACCTGCTCGCCACGCCGCACCTGGGTTACGTGTCCCAGGGGAACTACGCGACGTACTTCCGTGAAGCCGTGGAGGACATCCGCGCGTTCCTCGACGGTGCGCCCATCCGCAGGCTGGGGTGAGGCTCAGGGGAGGTTGTCTGGATAGCTGGTGAAGAGGGCGTGGAAGAGCGTCGTTTTCGGAGGGGACTTCCAGCCCACGAAGACGGGTGCTGGATGGTTGGCGATATCTGGGGGCAGCAGGCTCAACCCCATCGTGGACTCCATGAGTCTCGCCATCGTGACCGCTGGCTCCACCGCGGGAGGCTCCAGGTCGAGCTGCCGGAAGATGCGGCGCTCGCCGTATTCAAACTGGACCCGATACACCGTGTAGACCGGCGCGATGATGCTGGCGCAGCCGACGTAGACCCAGTGCAGTCCGGAACGCTCACGGTCACGACTTGGATAGATGGCGCACCAGAAGCATCCATCCCGAGACGTCGTGATGTCTCCGATGGGGTTCTGGGGAAATGCTTGATCGAGCTGATCCATCAATACGTCCCAGGGCCCAGGCTCCGCGAGCTTCTTGCGCCAGAGTGCATGAAGCACATGTTCTTCGGGGCTGGGTTCCTGATTGGGATCTTCATACGAGGGCCAATAGGTTCTCGCTATCTCCAGCAACACCTTGGTGGATGGAACCATGGGCTACCTGCCTCCGCTGGTGGTCGGCCCCGTGGGGGTCACGACCACGGGCTCAATGCCTTGGGCACAGACCTTGGGAACACGTGCACCCGCAATGGCAGCCTTGAGCGTGAGTTCGTAGAAAGTCTTGAACTCCTCACAGGCGATTCCGATCGGCGTAGCTGGCGTCACACCAGAAAAGGTGACCCTTGCTGCCTGGTTCGCGCAGCTCGCGGAGAGGCTCTGGGCTTGCTCCATGGAGATCGCTCCCTGCGCACCATTGGCAATGGGCATCTCCACGCCGAACCTGCAGTAGAACAATTCTCCCGTGTCGCGGGCGATGCCGACGTGGAGGCATGCCGCCATCCATCCGCCCGGCTTCTTCCCGCGCTGCTTCACCACTTCATGAAAGACGAAGTGACGGGGGCGCAGGGCGCCTTCCACATACGTCGCGGAACCGCCCGTCGCGCAGGCGGATGACAACGCGACGCCGCACAGCGTGACAGTGGCCTTCCAGCAGCCGGATGCACCCATGGCCCACCTCCAGGGGTGACACACTTCACGGGGCCGGAAGCCCGGCCCCTCACGGCGCACAGCCTACGCCTACTGCTGCGCGACCTCAGCGCGCAGTTGGGCGATGGCGGGGGCCAACTGCGGCGGCTGCATGTTCTTGGGCACTTCCACCGTGAAGCGTTCGAAATGCTCCAGCGCTCCGGCCTTGTCGCCCCGGCGCAGCGACAGGCTGCCCAGGAAGATGAGCGCCTCCTGCGCGTCCGGCCACGTGTCCACCAGCTCCGTCAGCTCCGCTTCCGCGCCCTGCAGGTCGCCCTGCGACGCCGCGCGCAGCACGCCCCGGTGCACCCGCAGCTCCACGTTGAACGGATCCACCGCCAGGCCCTTCAGCGTCACCTTCAGCGCTTCGTCGAACTGCTGCTGACGGATGAGCTCGTGGCTCAACATCGACGCGGCCTCGACGTCGCCCGGGTTCGACGCCAGCCGCTGACGCGCCTGCTCCAGCTCGTCGTTCACCTCGGGCATCTGCTGCATCTGCTGCTGGGCCATGCCCGGCGGCGTCGCGCCCGTGCCCATCTGGCCCTCCTCGCGCGGCTTCTGCTCCGACACGAGCAGGTAGCCCAGCCCGCCGAAGAACACGACCACGCCCGCCCCCCACATCGCGCCCACCATCTGCGGGTTGCGCGACGCCCAACCGGAGGGCGCCGGCACGTTGCGCGCGGGCGCCTTCGCTCCCGCCGCCTGCCGCTTCTGGTGCTCGTCCTTCGCGCGCAGCGCCGCGGCCGCTTCCTTCTCCAGCCGCGCCTTCTCCGCCGTGTAGTGCTCCGCGGTGAAGTGGTGCTTCTCCGCCTCCAGCGTGCGCAGTTGCTCGATGAGCGACTGCGCCCGCTGCGCCAGGTCGTCCACCGTGCCGTCCGTCTTCGGCGTCGTGTCCGGCAGCGCGCTCCCCGTCTTCATCTTCATGTAGAGGAGCCACGCGGCCGCCAGCACGAAGGCGACCGAGAGGACGATGATTCCGGGCAACCAGTTGGTGGGCTCGGGCTGCATGGCTTAGCGCTCCAGCTCCCGGCGCACGGCCTGGAGGTAGGGGTCCGCTTCGTCCGTGGACGGCGCGGGCGTGGAAGGGGAGGGGACCGGCGCGGCGTCCGCGGGCGCGGCGCCCTCGGGCAATGGCTGACGCTGCTTCAGGATGACGAAGAGGCCGCCCAGCACCAGCGCGACGGGCCCCAGCCACACGAACCAGTTGAAGCCCTCCGCGCGCGGCTCCAGCAACACCCACTCGCCGTAGCGCGCCACGAAGTAGTCGACGATCTCGGTGTCCGTCTTTCCGTCGGAGACCAGCTCGCGCACCTTGTCCAACTGCGCGCGCGCCATGGACGACGGGCTGTCCGCCACCGACAGGCCCTGGCAGACCGCGCAGCGCAGCTTCTTCGCCAACTGCTGGACCCGCGCCTCCTGGGCCGGCGCGAGCGGTTCACTCGCGGCCTGCTGCGGCGCGAACTGCCCCGTGGCAAGGCTCAGGGCGAGGGTCAACGAGACGAGGACGGCATTCATCGGGGGCTCCAGCGGGGGCCGTCCCTAACTACCGCCCCCTGACGGGTATTGCACACGGAATCCTGGGCCGCACGCCCGCCGCCCGGGCAGCCCCTCCGACGGAAAGGCGAGGGGCCTAGCCCCGGTAGCCCGAGTCCGGCTCGGTCTCCAGGTCCTGGTCCGGGTCGTAGGGGTCGTCCTCGGGCGGCAGGTACTCCGCCGGCGCGTCGCGGCCCAGCGCGTGGCGCACGGCGTGGAAGCCCACCGCCCCCAGGCCCGCGAGGAACGCGATGGGCCCCACCGCGAGCTTCACCCCCGCGAGCGCCCAGAGCAGGCTCACGCTCACCGCGCCCACCGGCGCCCACCTGAGGAAGGCCGGGCGCTCCACGTCCGGCCGCAGCGCCGCGAGCACCAGCACCGACAGGAGCGCCAGCAGCGGCAGCTCCGACAGGGGCAGGTCCCAGCCCGAGCGCGACGCGACGCCGCCCCCCGCGCTGTAGAGCGAGTCATCCGAGGGCCGCGTCGAGGGAATCACGCGCAGCTCCGGCGGCCCCCCACGCACGCTGCCCGGCACCGGCGCGTTGTCTGGCACCGGCGAGCCGTCCGCCGTCACCTTGCCCCACGACAGGAAGAGCGCCACCACGCACACCGCCACGCCCGCCAGCGCCAGCACCCGGGGAAAGCCCAGGAGCGAGCGCGGGTCGAAGTGGCGCGCCACGCCGTCCGGCTCCGCGATGACGAGCTTGTACTGCTCCACGGCGATGAGCAGCGTCCCCGCCGCCCAGAGGGGGAAGAGCAGGTTGAACCCGGACAGGAGCCGCACCGACAGCGCCACCAGCAGCAGCGTGAACGCGGCGGGCATCTCCGGCCGCATCAGCACCAGCGGCACCGAGTCCACCCAGCCGGGCGCGTTGCCGTCCCGGCGCAGCTCCCGCGCGACGAGCGCCACGCTGCCCACGAGCGTCAGCAGCGTCCCCAGCACGCCCACGCTGGGGAAGAAGGGCAGGATGGACAGCACCAGCGAGAACGCCACCAGCCCCACGCCCAGCACGCTCTGCGAGTGACCCGGCACGTCCTTCAGCCAGCGGGGCCCTGTGTACGGATCCTCGTCCTCGAAGGCCTCGTCAGGGGGAGGCTGCGCCTTGGAGCCGCGCGGGGGGGGCGCGCCGCTGCCCTGCCGCCGGGCCTCCTCCTCCTCGTCCAATATCTCCGCCGCGTAGGCCGGCTCGGTCATGGGGCGGCTGGGACGCTGGCTCCTGGCGCTGCTGGCGCGGGGCGGGGGCGCGGGGCGCGCGGGCATCTTCGCGCCGCAGTTCTCGCAGTACATCAGGCGGACGTCCGCCGCGCTTTCACCGCACTCGGGGCACTGCATGGGAAGCCCACCTCGCTGGAGCAGGGGCCGGGGGAAGCCCTCGCGAACGACGCCGACAGCAGGGACTTACTACGGATTCCAGGCCTCCCGCGAGGCGGCCCCGGGACTCCCCCTGGGGGTCCCCGGGTGCCTGCCTTCCGAGCGGGCTCCCGTTGACTTCAGTCCCGGCGCGCGGCTTCCGCGGTCTTGCCGGGCGCGGGCTGGGACAGCTCCTTCACCCGCGTGGCCAGCGTCTGCGGGTCGATGGGACCCACGTGCTTGCCGCGGATGATGCCCTGCGCGTCGATGAAGTACGTCTCCGGCACGCCCGCGACGCCGTAGTCCACCGCCATGCGCGAGCGCTCATCCATCAACTGCGGGAAGCTCGCGCCCATGCGGCGCAGGAAGTCGCGCGCGTTGGGCTCCGTGTCCTCGAAGACGACGCCCATGAACACGGCCTGGGCGCCCAGCTCGCGCGCGCCCCACTCGAGCACCGGGTGCTCGTACTTGCAGGGCCCGCACCACGACGCCCAGAAGTTGATGACCACCGGCCGGCCCTTCAGGTCCGCCAGCGTCACCGCGTCGCCGCCGTCCAGCGGCTTGAGCGAGAACGCCGGCGCGGGCGCGCCCTTCAGCATGAAGGGCACCTCGTGCGGGTCGCGCCCGAAGCCCTGGAAGAGGACGAAGAGCAGCGCCGCCCCCACGGCGGCGAACACCAGGGGAAGCCGCCAGCGCTTCACGCCGCACCCCGCTCGGCGTCCGTGCCCGGCAGGGGAGGCGCCGCGCCCACCGGCGCCGCGTCCGCGCGCAGCACCGCCGCCCGGCGCGAAGGCCATACGGCGATGAGCGTGCCCAGCAGCAGGAGCGGCAGGCTGTACCAGATCCACCCCACCAGCGGGAACACCCAGACGTTGAAGCTCGCCGTGCCCGTCGTCTCGCTGAAGGCCATCAGGGAGATGTACAGGTCCTCCTTCGGCGACTCACGCACCGCGGGCGTGCCCACGGGGTCCGTGCTCCGCTCGTAGTAGTTCATGCGCGGGCGCAGCTCCGTCACGTCGCCGTTGGGCGCCGTCACCTCCAGGCGCGCGGCGACGTAGGTGCGGTGCGGCTCCTCGCCGCTGGACAGGCCCACGTACTTCAACTGGTAGCCGTCCAGCATCATCGTGCCGTCCTTCTTCAGCGTGCCGGACGTGTGCTTCACGTACGCGCTGGAGGCCGCCACGGCGACGATGATGAGCACGATGCCCAGGTGCACCACGTAGCCGCCGAAGCGCCGGCGCGCCTTGCCCGTCGCGGTGGTCAGCGCCGTGACGAAGCCCTCCTTGCGCTCGGTCATGCGCACGCGCACCGGCACCACCAGCTCGCGCAGGGTGATGAGGGTGACGAAGCCCGCCAGGCCGAACGTGAGCAGCGGGTACACGCCGCGAAGCCCCGCCGCGTAGCAGGCAATCGTGATGACCCCGCCCACCACGCTGGGGATGAGGAACTGGCGGCGCAGCGTGGCCTTGTCCGGCGTGCCCCACGGCAGCACCGGGCCCACGCCCATGAGGAAGAGCACCGCGATGCCGCCCGGCACGGCCATCTTGTTGAAGTACGGCTCGCCCACGCTCACGCGGATGCCGCGCACGGCCTCCGACACCAGCGGGTAGAGCGTGCCCAAAAGCACCGTGAAGGTGATGGCCACGAACACCAGGTTGTTCACCAGGATGCTCGCCTCGCGCGACATCATCGACGACAGGCGGCCCTCCGGCGCCAGCAGGTGGCCGCGCGTGGCCAGCAGGCCAATGCACACCACCAGCAGGATGGCGATGAACACCAGGAACGTGGGCCCGATGTCCGACTGGGTGAACGAGTGCACCGAGTTGAAGATGCCGGAGCGGGTCATGAACGTGCCCAGGATGGTGAGCACGAACGACGCGAGCGCGAGGCTCAGCGTCCACAGCTTCAGCATCCGCTTGCGCTCCTGCACCATGGTGGAGTGCATGAACGCCGTCGCGGTCAGCCACGGCAGGAACGACGCGTTCTCCACCGGGTCCCACGCCCAGTAACCGCCCCAGCCCAGCACGGCGTACGCCCACCACGAGCCCAGCACGATGCCCAGCGTGAGGAACATCCACGCGATGAGCGTCCAGCGCCGCAGGGGCGCCATCCACGCTTCACCAATCTCCCCGCGCAGCAGGCCCGCCACGGCGACGCCGAACGGCACCGTCATGCCCACGTAGCCCGCGTAGAGCATGGGCGGGTGGATGATCATCAGGAAGTGGTTCTGCAGCAGCGGGTTGGGGCCCGGCCCGTCCGCCGGCACCGGCGACACGGCGCCCCAGGGGTTGGCGGGGCCCGCGATGAGGAACGCGAAGAAGACGCCCACGGCCAGCATGGTGCCCAGCGCCAACTGCATGTAGCGCGCGTGCTCCTTGCGGTGCACCCAGGCGAACGCCGCCAGGTACACGCCCATGATGAGGCCCCAGAAGAGGATGGAGCCTTCCAGCGCGCTCCACAGCGACACGATGGTGTAGATGAGCGGCGTGGCGCGGCTGCCCACCTGGGCCACGTACTTCACGCTGAAGTCGTGGTTGATGAGCGCTTCCACCATCACCAGGTTGCTGCCGACCATGCACGCGGCGAAGCCCCACACCGCGCGCAGCACCCAGGGGTAGCTGGCGTCGTTGCGGCGCATGCCGCCCACCAGCCCCAGGATGGCGCCGAACGCGGCGAAGGCCAGGCCCGCGAGGACCAGCCCGTAGCCCAGCATTCCGTTCACGGCGCCCCCGGCGGAGTCGCGGTCGCGGTGGTGGCGCCTTCAGCCAGCGTGTCCTGCCACTTGCGCGGCTCCTCGCCTTCCTTGGGCGCGCGGTACTCGTTGGAGTGGTTCACCATCAGCCGGTTGGACGTGAAGACGCCGGACTTGTCGTAGGTGCCCTCCACCACGACGCCGATCTTCTCGCGGAACATCTGCGGGGGCGTCTCCAGCGAGCGCACGTGCACGCTCTTCGCGTCCGCGTTCGGGCCGTCCGCCACGCGGAAGTCCAGGGTGGTGTGGCCCTCGTTCCACTGGATGCTGCCCGGCTGCACCACGCCGCCCAGGCGGATGGTGGCCGTGTAGGCCTTGTCCCCGTTGGAGAGCAGCTCCGACGGGCTCCAGTAGTAGACGAGGTTGTCCCCGATGTTGCCGAAGGCGATGAAGCCAAGGCCGGCGCCGGCGAAGAGCAGGGCTCCCAGCGCGATGAGGCGGTTGCGGTTGACGGGCGTCATGGGCTCACTCCTTCGAGTCGGTGGCGCGGGGACGGCGCGCCCAGAGGGACGCCGAGTAGAGCACGAAGGCGGCCACGGAGATGCCGTAGCAGGCCCACACATAGCCCCAGCCGCCCTGGAGCCGGCCGCTGCCCACCTGGGCCAGCAGCATCAAAGACGTCAGCGAGGTCATGTTCAGGCCACCTTCGAGGAATGGGACGCGCGCAGCGCGGGGTCATCCGTGGGCAGCGCCTCCGGCAGCGCCACCTCCGCCTTCCGCTCCGCGAGCGCGATGCGGTAGCGGTGCACCATGAAGACGATGAGCAGCGCCAGCATGCCGAACGCCGACACGCGCAGGGGCAGCACCATCTGCGGGTCCACCGTCTTGGGGCTGGACTGCACCTGATGGAGGCTGCGCCACCAGCGCACGGAGAACCACACGATGGGCAGGTTGATGGCCCCGATGATGGCCACCACCGCGCTCCACACCGCGCGCTTCTCCGGGTCCTCCACGAAGCGCCGCAGCACCAGGTAGCCCGTGTAGGAGACCAGCAGGATGGCCTCCGACGTCAGGCGCGGATCCCACGACCAGTACACGCCCCAGGTGGGGCGGCCCCAGATGGAGCCGGTGATCATCCCCAGCGTGCCGAAGAGCAGGCCGACCTCCGCGGAGGCCTCCGCCATCGCGTCCGTCTTCCACGACTGACGCATGAGGTACGTCACCGCGGCCACGAAGTTGATGAACATGGCCATCATGGCCATCCACTGGAGCGGCACGTGGACGTACATGATGCGCTGCACTTCGCCCATCTCCCGGTCCGGCGGCGCCCACGCGAGCCCCAGCCACCAGCCCGCGCCCAGCAGCGCCAGCGTCAGCGCCGGCAACCCGAACTTGACGAACTTGTTCATCCTTCAGTCCTCGATGACCCGGGGAAACAGCACGAAGCCCACGCCCCAGTAAATCAGATTGAACCCCAGCAGCAGCCCCTGCCATGAGCCCAACTGCTGCATCGGGTCACCCTGGAGTACGAGCGTGGTGCCCTTGGCGGCGGAGAGGAGGGCCGGGATGACGAGCGGGAACAATAGCAGAGGCAGCAGCACATCCCGGGCCCGGGCATTGCTGGAGATGGCCGCGT
The DNA here is from genome assembly GCF_020036995.1 of Corallococcus sp. AS-1-12. NCBI lineage: Bacteria > Pseudomonadati > Myxococcota > Myxococcia > Myxococcales > Myxococcaceae > Corallococcus > Corallococcus sp. AS-1-12. Next base: position 101,798 of record NZ_JAIQDD010000026.1, read on the forward strand.
AGACGGTCCCCGGGGCGCTGAGCGCCAGGCTGCCCAGGACCAGGATGCTCGCCAGGTCACCGACCCCGGTGACGATGCGCACGCCGTACAAGGCCACCATCACCGGCACCAGCAGCACGCCCAGTGCCAACAGCAGCAGGGCATTGCCCAGCGCCTTGGAGAGGAAGATGGCGCGCGCGTCCGCCGGGGCCAGCCGCACGCCGTCCAGGCAGGCGTTCTCCGTCTCCACGCGGAAGGACTCGCCCAGGGACAGCACGCTGGCGAAGAGGATGGCCAGCCACAGGTAGCCGCCCGCGTTGCGCTCCAGCAGCTTCGTGTCCGGGCCCAGCGCGAAGGAGAAGAGGAGCAGCGTGGCCATGGCGAAGAACACCAGGGCGTTGAGCCGCGCGCGGGTGCGCCACTCGATGAGCAGGTCCTTGCGCATCAGGACGAGCGTCGTCGTCAGCAGGCCCGGGCGGCGCTTCGCGTTCGGGGGGCTCATGCCGCCACCGCCCGGCCGTCCTGCAGGTGCAGCCGTTCCTCGCACAGGCTCAGGCCCTGTTCGATGAGGTGCGTGGCCAGCACCACCGTGGTTCCGCCCGCCTTCAGCTCCGCGATGACGCCCTCCATGTCCTGGATGCCCTGCGGGTCCAGCTCCCCGAAGGGCTCGTCCAGGAGGGCGAGGGCCGGTGCCTTCAGCAACAGTCGCGCAATGGCCAGGCGCTTGCGCATGCCCGCGCTGAAGCCCCGCACCGGGCTGTCCGTGCGGCGGTTGAGGCCCACCCGGTTGAGCAGCGCGTCCGCGACGTCCCGCGGCGCGTCCACGCCCAACAGGCGCCCCAGCACCATCAGGTTCTGCTGCGCGGTGAGGTCCTCGTAGAGGAAGCTGGCGTGGGACAGGAGCGCCACGTCACGGCGCACCGCTTCACGGTCCGTCACGGCGTCCCGGCCCAGCACCTCCACCCGGCCCGCGGTGGGCCCTAGCGCGGTGGCGACGAGGCGCAGGAGCGTCGTCTTCCCGGAGCCATTGTGGCCGGTGAGCAGCAGGGAGCGGCCAGCGGGCAGTGCGTAGGTGAGCCGCGCCAGCGCCCACCTTCGTCCATAGCGCTTGCTCACGTCATGGAGGGCGAGCGCGGGCGCTGATCCAGAGGGGAGAGGAGGCATCGGCGGGCCGTTTCGTAGCCTTAAACCCCGTTGTTCACCAGTGAAACCCCCGGGGTCGCCCGCCGGAGGACAAGAAGTTTTTACGCCTGCTTCTTCCGCCGCTTTCGCCGGGGGGCTGAAAGGTTTTCGCCACGGGTGGGCGCTCGACTGCCCTGGTACACCCAGGTACGACCCCCACAGGTGCGTTCCTGCCCTCCAGGGCACGGGGTTTCCCGGGGTTACGGGTGATTTCCACCACCTTCCTGCCCTGGCATCCAGCATGCACACAGGCGGCGCGGGGCCCGCTCCATTGGGGGGAGCGGGCAGACGGCGAAAGCCGCGAGGGAGGCGTGATGGCAGGCAGGGTGTTGCGGCGGGCGGCGAAGGCGGCGGCGGCGGGATTCCTCCACTACAGCGGGGCGCGCAAGGCGATGGCGGCGTACCGCCGTTCGCAGTCGGGGGGCCGGCGCATCCTCATCGTGAGCTACCACCGCGTGGTGAGCGACTTCACCGGGGAGCTGCAGCGCTCCATCCCGGGGCTGCTCATCTCCCAGGAGACGTTCCGCCGTCACCTGGAGCAGGCGCACGCGGCGGGCTTCGAGCTGGCGAGCCTTGGCGACGCGGTGGACGTGATGGCGGGCCGCCGCGCCGCGAAGAAGGACCTGTTCGTGGTGACGTTCGACGACGGCTACCGCGACGTGTACCGGTACGCGTACCCGGTGCTGAAGCAGATGGGCGTGCCGGCCATCACCTACCTGCCCACGGCGTTCATCAACACGGACAAGCGCTTCAACCACGACCGGCTGTTCCACCTGCTGCGCCGCGTGCAGGAGCGCCGCTTCCGTCCGGACTACGCCACCATGCCCGGCCCGTCGGTGGAGCTGCTGGGGCCCATCCTCACCGGGCAGAAGACGACGTCCGCGGCGCTGGACGACTTCATCGGCGAGCACCCGACGCGCGTGCTCACGGGCATCATCGACGCGCTGGAGCAGCAGTTGGGCGGCGGCGCGGACCTCCTGCCCGAGCAGGGCGACGTGATGAACTGGGACGAGGTGCGCCAGATGGCGCGCGACGGCTTCGAGTTCGGCGCGCACACGCTGGGCCACACGGTGCTGACGCTGGAGCCCACGGCGGTGGTGGAGAAGGAGATCCTGGAGTCCAAGCAGACCATCGAGCGCGAGGTGGGCGTCCAGGTGAAGGACTTCGCGTACTGCAACGGCTGGTACTCGGATGAGATGATCCGCGTGCTCAGCCAGAACGGCTTCCGCTCCGGCGTCACCACGGAGGACCTGCCCAACCGCGTGGGCGGCGACCCGTTCACCCTGAAGCGCAAGGTGATGTGGGAGAACTTCAGCCTGGGGATGATGGGGGACTACTCCTCGTCCCTCACGGTGTGCCAGTTCGACGACTGCTTCGGCGTCCTGGGCATGAGCCACCCGGTGCTGGGCCGCCGGCCCCACGTGCTGTCGCAGGCGACGGGCACCACCAACGTGCTGGTCCAGGAGGCCGCCGCCGCGGAGGCCGCGCTCGCCCGGGCGACGCCGGTGGAAGTCGTGGACGTGACAGCTCCGGTGATCGTGACGGACCCCCGGGTTGCGGCCGCGGTGACGGGTGCGCAGGTCGTGGTGGCGCCGAACGTGGCCCTTGCCCCGGAGGCGGCGAAGCCGGAGGAGCTCCAGTGAGTGCGTCACCCAAGCCGGCCCCGTCCCCGTCGTTCCTGGGGCGGGCCGGCCCGTTGGTGTTGGCCCGGTTGTTCACCGCCGGGCTGACGCTGTCCATCCCGCTCGTGCTCGCCCGGGTGCTGCACCTGGACGAGTACGGCACCTACTACCAGTTGTTCCTCATCGCCACGACGCTGTCGTACGTGCTGCCGTTCGGCGTGGCGCAGAGCCTCTACTACTTCCTGCCCCGCGCGGAGGCGAAGCGGCCGTACCTGGGCCACGCGCTGCTCTTCGTCACGGGCGCGGGCGTGGTGGCGGCGGGGCTGGTGTGGTTCTTCCTGGGCCACGTGGCGGCCTACTTCAACAACCCCGCGCTCATGAACCACCGCGCGGCGCTGGCGCTCTACACGGCGTTCTTCCTGGGCAGCTACCCGCTGGAGATTTCGCTCACCAGCCAGGGGAAGACGAAGGCGTCCGCGGTGGTGTACCTGGCGTCGGACGCGGTGCGCTCGGGCGTGATGGTGCTGCCGCCGCTCCTGGGCTTCTCCCTGCACGGGATGATGATCGCCGTGGCCTGCTTCGCGGGCCTGCGCTACGTGGCCACGTGGGTGGTGTCCCTGCGTGGATCCACGGGCCCGCTGGTGGACTGGAAGCTGTTCAAGGAGCAGTTGGTGTACGCGGCGCCCTTTGGCGCGGCGATGTGCCTGGCCATCCCCCAGCAGAACGCGCACATGTACGCGGTGGCGGGCGTGGTGGCCCCCGCGGTGTACGCGCTCTACCGGGTGGGCTGCTTCCAGTTGCCGGTGGTGGACCTGCTCTACACGCCCACCAGCGAGGTGCTGATGGTGCGCCTGGGCGAACTGGAGCGCGAGGGCCGGCTGGAGGAGGGCGTGGAGGCCTTCCGGGAGGCGGCCGGCAAGCTGGCGTACGTGTTCCTGCCCTTCGCGGCGTTCCTCTTCGCGGCGGCGCCGGAGTTCGTGGGGGCCATGTTCGGCCAGAAGTTCCTGCCCGCGGTCCCCATCTTCCGGGTGAGCGTGCTGGGCGTGGTGCTGTCCATCCTGCCCATGGACGGGACGCTCCGGGCCCGGGGCCAGACGCGGGCCATCTTCGCGTCGTACCTGGTGAAGGCGGTGGTGACGGTGCCGCTGCTGTGGTTCGGCGTGAAGCACTTCGGGATGATGGGCGGCATCGCGTCCTGGGCGCTGGCGGAGATGGTGGGCAAGGGGATGCTGCTCATCCGCGTGCCGCGCGCGCTGTCCACGCCCGAGCGCAAGCTGGGCCTCAAGGACGTCATCCCGTGGCGGGAGCTGGCGCAGGCGTCGCTGGCGGCGTTCGCGGCGGGCGGGAGCATCTTCCTGCTGCGCTCCGGCGTGCACGACACGTGGGTGAACCTGCCGGCGGGGTTCCTGTGGCGGGTGCTGCCGCTGGCGGTGGCGGGGCTGCTCTTCGTGGTGGGGTACGTGGTGGGCCTGTATGCGCAAGGCGTTCGTCCCTGGAGCGCACTGCAGTCCCTCCGCCCCCGCCGGACGGCCTGATCCACCGTCGGGTACCGCACGCGTGGGGGGCACTTCCCTCCCCACGCGTGGGTACCTACCTTCCAGGCGTCACGGAGTTCGGGTGAGGGCGAGGAGAGGCGTGATGGGATTCGACGCGATGACGTTGTACCGGGTGGCGCATGGACTGAAGAAGCGCGGCGTGCCGTTGCTGCCCGCGGTCCTGCGCAAGGCCATCTACTACCTGCACAGCTCCTACATCCCTGAGGACGCGGAGCTGGGCGAGGGGACGCAACTGGGCTACGGCGGGATTGGCGTGGTCATCCACAAGGCGGCGAAGGTGGGCCGTCACGTCCTCATCTCGCAGCAGGTGACCATTGGCGGACGCTCCGGGCTGGAGGGCGCGCCGGTGATTGGCGACTACGTGCGCATCGGCGCGGGCGCCAAGGTGCTGGGCAACATCCACGTGGGCGACTTCGCGGTGATTGGCGCCAACGCGGTGGTGGTGAAGGACGTGCCGTCGGGCGCGGTGGTGGCGGGCGTGCCCGCGAAGCTCATCCGCCAGGACGCGGATCCGCTGACCACGTACCAGCGTGAGATGGGCCTGTTGCCCACGCGGACGACGCCGAAGCTCACCCAGGTTCCACGCCCCTCCGCGCAGGCTTCCGCGCGCTAGGCACCTCGCTTCGTTGGAGAAGGGGACTTCCTTCATGCGCGTGCTGCTCGTCGGGGACTACCCGCCGCCGTACGGGGGCGTGGCCATCCACGTCCGTCAACTCCATCAATTTCTGCGCGACCGCGGGGTCGAGGCGAAGGTGCTCGATATCGGGAAGGGTGGCCGGCCGGCTCCGGACGTCCTCCCCGTGCACGGCGCCGCCGCCTTCGGCCTGCGGCTCGCGGGATTCACCGCCGCGGGCTGGACGGTCCACCTGCACACCAGCGGCAACAACCCGAAGGCGTGGGTGCTGGCGGCGCTGGTGGGCACCATGCCCGGGCCGCGTTCGCCCCGCGTCATCACGCTGCACTCGGGGTTGATCCCGGACTACCTGGCGGAGTCGCAGGCCCGGCGCGCCTTCGCGCGCACGGCGCTGGCGGGCTACGCGCGGGTGGTGGCCGTCTCTCCGGCGGTGCGCGACGCGGTGGTCGCGTGCGGCGTGCCGGCGGAGAAGGTCCTGGTGCATCCGGCCTTCTGCGGTTCGCAGGTCCAGCCCGGCCCGGTGACGCCGGAGGTGGAGGCCGCGCGGGCCCGGCGCCATCCGCTGATCGCGATGGCGCACCACCCCTCGCCCGTGTACGGGCGCAAGCAGATGTTCCGCGCGCTGAAGCTCGTGGCGGAGACGCACCCGGGCGTGGGCCTGGCGCTGTTCGGCCCGGGCACGCGCTCCGAGGAGTTCATCCGCGACGCGCGCGAGCTGGGCGTGGCGGGGCTCCTGGAGGACCTGGGCGAGTTGGAGCACGCGAAGGCGCTGGGGCTCATTTCCCAGAGCGACGTCTTCATCCGGCCCACGACGCACGACGGGGACTCCATCTCCGTGCGCGAGGCGCTGGCGCTGGGCGTGCCGTGCGTGGCCAGCGACGTGTGCGGCCGGCCGGAGGGCACGCGGTTGTTCAAGGCCGGGGACGCGCGGGCGCTGGCGCAGGCGGTGCGCGATGCGCTGGCGGCGGGCCCGGCGAAGGTGACGGCTCCGGATGCGGGGCCGGTGATGCTGGACTTGTACGCGGAGTTGCTGCCGTCCGGCATGGCGGGTGCAGGAACCGTGAACGCGGCGTGACGGAGTGGGGACGGGTTGGGGCGCCTTCGAGGGAGAGGGCGCGCTTCAGGGCTTTCAGCACGGAACTTTTGACTTCAGGAGCAGACGATGCGGCGCAGTGAAGAGATGGACCTGTCGAAGCGGGCCCTTCGTGGGCGGGACCTGGTGGTGTTCTCCAACGACTGGGACGGGGATCCGCTGTCGAAGGTCCACATCATGCGGATCCTCTCGCGGGACAACCGGGTGCTGTGGGTGAACAGCATTGGCAACCGCGCGCCCAAGGCGAACGCGCACGACGCGCAGCGGATCATCAAGAAGCTGAAGACGTTCACCCAGGGCATCCGCGAGGTGGAGCCCAACCTGCACGTGCTGGCGCCGCTGGCGATTCCGTTCTACGGCTCGGAGACGGTGCGCCAGGCGAACCGCCACCTGCTGCGGCTCCAGGTGCTGCGCGCGATGAAGCAGTTGAAGTTCGAGCGCCCCATCTCCTGGAGCTTCCTGCCCGCGTCCGCGCCGGTGTCCGGCACCCTGGGCGAGGACTTCGTCGTGTACCACTGCGTGGACGAGTTCTCCGCGTTCAGCGACACGAACGGCAAGCACATCGCGGAGCTGGAGGAGCGCCTGCTGCGCCGCGCGGACATGTGCATCACGTCCGCGGAGCGCCTGTACGAGAACAAGAAGCGCCTCAACCCGCGCACGGTGCTGGTGCGCCACGGCACGGACTTCTCGCACTTCGTGAAGGCGTGCGACCCGGCGACGAAGATTCCGGAGGACATCGCGAAGCTGCCCAAGCCCATCATCGGCTTCTTCGGGCTGGTGGCGGACTGGATTGATCAGGACGCCATCATCGCGTGCGCGAAGGCGCACCCGGAGGGCTCGGTGGTCATCGTGGGCAAGACGACGCCGGACTGCGACGACAGCCGCCTGCGCGCGGTGCCCAACATCCACATGCTGGGGCGCAAGCCGTACGCGGACCTGCCGGGCTACAACAAGGCGTTCGACGTGGCGCTCAACCCGTTCGTCATCAACGAGCTGACGCTCAACTCCAACCCGCTGAAGGTGCGCGAGTACCTGGCGTCCGGCCTGCCGGTGGTGTCGTCCGACCTGCCGGAGGTCCGCAAGGTGGGGCTGTGCCGCATCGCCACCACGCCGGAGGACTACGTGAAGCAGGTCAACGCGGCGCTGGCGGACAACCCGGGCCCGAACCGGGAGCGCGCGGAGAAGATCTTCCACGAGAGTTGGGAGGCGCGCGTCGCCGAAATCCGTCAGCACGTGGGTGAGGCGATGCTCGCGGCGGGCAAGAAGCTGTAGGTCCGGTCCGGTACCGGGCGACAAGAGGGCGCGGGTCCGGAGCGTGCGAGCGCCCCGGGCACCGCGCCTTCGTCATTCCCGGAGGTCACCCGCGGCCGGTCACGCGGCGCTCCAACAGGGCGTAGTGGCGGGCGAGGCGGGTGTAGTCGGCGGGGCGGATGGGGGTGCGCTCCTTCGTGCGCAGCAGGTCCTCCTTCGCGTCCAGGTAGTCGCGCGCGGGCACGCCGCAGGTCTCCTCCAGGAGCCGCGCGGCCTCCGTGTCCGGCAGGGAGGGGGAGATGCCCAGGCGCTCGTGCATCAGGCGCCGCAGGCCGGTGTCGAGCTCCGGCAGCAGCTCCGCCTCCACCTTCGCGCGGCGCATGAGCCAGCCCAGGGAGCGCACGTACTCGCGAGACGAGCGGTGCCGCTCCACGTGCACGGGGCGGGGGGCACCGAAGCGCGTGCCTCGGGAGACGACGTAGACGAGCCCCACGGCGAGGCTCTGCGCGATGAAGACCCAGAGGCCCTGGGACAGGGGCGGGCGGGTGATGACCGCGTGGTGGAACTCGTCGAAGCGCAGGGGGCCGCGCGCGGCGAGCGCATCCCAGAACCGCAGGTTGTCGAGCAGCTCCAGCCGCCGGTTCTCCGCGAGGTCCGGGCCCGCGGCGACGTAGACCTCGCCCTGGCCCAAGCCCCAGCGCCACAGCACGCCCGCGCTGCCCAGGCCCGCCAGCGGCACCGCGTCCTCGTGTTCCAACCGGATGCTCCGGTCCCGGGCCACGCGCAGGAGCGACAGGTCGCGCAGCGCGCCCGCGGGCAGCCACACGTCCACGGTGACGCCCGCGGGATCCACCCATTCGGAGGCAAGGCCCTGGTGGTTCGTGCCGGGCAGCGCGCCAGAGACGATGTGCAGCCAGTCCTCCATGCCCGGCTGGTGCTCCGCCAGCGCATGCGGAGACAGGTACACCAGCGTGCCGCCGCCCCGGACGAAGCGCTCCAGCGCGGCGACCTCCTCCTTCGTCACGGGCTGGGCCTGCGGCGCGGCGATGACCAGCGTGCGCGTGCCGGCGGGAAGCGAGTCCAGGGACGACGTCTGCGCGCTGACGTCCCGTCCGCGTTCTTGCAGGTAGACGAAGAGGGCCTTGAGCCCCAACGGGCCCGGGTTCGTGACGGACGGCACGGGGGAATCCGGCGGGGCCTCGTGCGAGGCCAGGCCCACCGCCAGCGCCACGGCGATCATCAACCCCAGGACGACCGCGACGCGCGCGTTCTTCACGGGCGGACCTCCGCGAGCGAGCCGTGCAGTTGCTCCACGGACTCCACGAAGCGCGTGGCCTCTTCGCGTGACACCGGCTCCAGCGAATAGAAGGCACGGTCGTACCAGCCGACCAGCCGCTCCACTTCACCCGTCACGCGTGCGGGGGCGCCTCGTGTGGGCAGCTCCGCGGCGAGCTCCCGGTTCGTCTTCACGCGGTCCGGCCGCGCCAGCTTGCGCTGCTCCAGCGTGGACAACAGGCCCAACAAGCCTTCGCGGATGGCCTCGCGCGCGTCCTCCGTCTCCAGCGCGGTGCGCGCACGGCCCAGGTGTTCTCCGGGTGTGTCCAGATCCAGGGGCGCGGCTTCGCCCTCCACTCCCGGCGCGGTGACGGTCTTCCTGCTCCGGCGCCAGCGCACCCTCAGCACTCCGAACAACACCACCGCCAGCGCCAGCCCCAGCATCACCGCGCGCGTGGCCACCGCGAAGCCCTGCGCGCCCCGGGATTCGAACAGGCTCTCCAGCCAGTTCTGCAACTCGCGCAAGAGGCGCGTCAGCAGGTCGCTGTTGCGCTGCCGGGCTCTCGCGAACTCCGGCCGGTCGAGGATGGCGTGCAGCCGCTCCGGTTCGCTCGTCACGCCGGGTGACACGGACGGCTCCGCGTCCAGCGCGCACACGGCCTCCAGGTACACGGTGAGCTGCCGGGCTCGTTCAGGCTGCGTCTGTCCGGAGGTTCCGGGTGGCAGGGGCACGCCGTCCAGGGCCTCCACCAGCCGGTTCACCTCCGCGTTGAACGCGGCGGGCTGCGAGCGCGCCGTGTCCTCGAGCCGACGCGACACGGCCTCCCGGTCCGCGCACGGGGGCAGGGCAGCCAGCAGGAGGACGAGGGGCAGGGCGGGCACGGGCGGTCAGGGGGACGGCGTCGCCGGCTCCGCGGTCGCGATCCGCCGCTCCAGGTCCAGGCCCTCGCGGCGCACGCGCATGTCCACGTAGAAGAACGCGGACACCACGAAGCTCAGCGGCGTGAAGAAGGACTGCCCCACCACCTGCAACAGCTCCGCGGGGACGAGCAGCGCCTGCGGAATGGCCGCCTGCGCCGCCGGATCCAACAGGTTGCCGCCATAGGCGAGCCGGACGATCCACGCGGGCAGCCCCGACACCAGGCTCACCGCGATGAGGATGCCGCCCACCACCGTGGACAGCACCATGGCGCGCACCGTGCCCCGGCCCATGAAGCCCGGCTCGACGCGGCCCTTCAACAGGGCCCCGGAGCGCTTGAAGGCCGCCCACGCGCCCACGTCCTCCATGGCCAGCACGGGGGGCAGGAGCATGAAGCGCAGGAAGTACCAGAGCACCGCGGCCAGCGCGCCCAGCCCCAGCACGATGGCGCCGATGATGATCAGCGCGATGCTCAGCGCCGTGCCGCCGCCCGTGCCCCTCCCTGTCACGGCCGCGACCACGCCCATCCCCATGATGAGCGAGCCGGGCAGGCACAAGAGGAGCGTCACCCCCGCGGCCCACGCGATGGACAGCAGATAGGTCGCGGTCAGCGTGCCCAGGCGCGACACGGCCCGCCGCAGCCCTTCCGAGGGACGCACCGGCTCCCCCAGCCGCGCGGGAATCACGTACCGGGCCGCCGCCGTGGTGGCCACCCAGAAGTTCCACACGAGGAACACATACAGCACGAGCATCAGCCCCAACACGATGCCGGACTGGGCCAGGGTCTGTGAGGGATCCGCGCCCGAGGGGGCCTTGCCCAGCCCGGGCAGCACGCCCACCGTGCGCGTCATCGCGACGGTGAACGCCTTGACCGCGATGTAGTTGAGCAGGTCGAACCCCAGGACCAGCACGAACAGGGGCTTCAGGTGCGCGCGCCAGAACGTCGCCGCGCGGTCGATGATTTCTCCGATGGCGAGGGGGCGCAGCTCAACGGAGGTCGGGGAGGGCGTCACGGCCGCGCAGCATAGCGCCGCCTTCAGCGCACGGGTTCACCCATCACGAGCAAGGCCCAGGCATCCGCTTGCGCCGCGCAATCAGCCGCGAGGCGGCGCGCATGCGTCCAGCAGCGCCCGGGCCGCCGCGCGCGGATCCTCCGCCTCCAGTACGGCGGAGATGACCGCGGCACCCCAGGCCCCCGGCGCCTCCCGGGCCCGCTCCGGCGTCATGCCTCCCAGCGCCAGGGCAGGGCAGGGCAGCCGCTCCGCGAGGGCCTTGAATCCACGGGGCCCCAGCGTGTCACGCGTGTCCCCGGGCTTGGACCCCGGCGCGAAGACGGGGCTCACCAGCGCCAGGTCCGCGCCCACCGCTGCATCCGCCTCGCGCGCGTCGTGCACCGCCACGCTCACCCACCGGTCCGCGGGCAGGACCGGGCGCACGTCGCGGGGCGAAGGGCCGGAGGCGGGCAGATGCAGGTGCGCGCCCACGAGCAGCGCGACGTCCAGCCGGCCGTTCACGAACAGCGTCCGGCCCCGGCATACCTCCGCCAGGAGCCGCGCCTCCTCCAGGAACCGCCGCCCGGAGGCCTCCGGGTGACGGTGCTGCACGGCGACGTCCGGCCCCGCCTCCAGCGCCCGCTCCAGCGCGGTGAGCAACCGCGCCCGGGGCAGCCGCCAGTCCGTGATGACCACGAGGCGGGGCAGGGCGGGCACCGCTACTCCACGAGCCCTTCGATGGGGCTGGACGCGGAGCCGTACGCCTTGCGCGGGATGCGGCCGGCCAGGAACGCGTCGCGGCCAGCCTCCACCGCCTTCTTCATGGCCACGGCCATGCGCACGGGGTCCTTCGCGCCCGCGATGGCGGTGTTCATGAGCAGCGCGTCCACGCCCAGCTCCATCGCGATGGCCGCGTCGGACGCCGTGCCCACGCCCGCGTCCACGATGACCGGCACCTTCACCACCTCGCGGATGAGCCGCAGGTTGTGCGGGTTGCGGATGCCCAGCCCGCTGCCGATGGGCGCCGCCAGCGGCATCACCGCCGCGCAGCCCGCGTCCTCCAGCTTGCGCGCGGTGATGGGGTCGTCACTGGTGTACGGCAGCACCGTGAAGCCCTCCTTCACCAGGATGCGCGCGGCCTTCACCGTCTCCTCGACGTCCGGGTAGAGCGTCTTCTCGTCGCCGAGCACCTCCAGCTTCACCCACTTGCTCATGCCCAGCTCTTCCGCCAGCCGGCACGTGCGCACCGCGTCCTCCGCCGTGTAGCAGAGCGCCGTGTTGGGCAAGAGGCGCATCTTGTCGCGGTCGATCCAGTTCATCAGCGACGCCTCGCCCGTCGCCTTCAGGTCCAACCGCCGCACCGCCACCGTGACGAGCTCCGCGCCCGACGCTTCGTGGCACTGCTTCATCACCTCGTGGCTGGGGTACCTCCCCGTCCCGACGATGAGCCGCGAGGTGAACGTCACCCCCGCCAGCGTGAAAGGCTTGTCCGCGATGCCGCTCATGACCGTCTCCTCTCCAGGGCCTGCGCTCACCCGCCACCCACGAAGGTGACGATCTCCACCCGGTCCCCGTCCTGGAGCCGGTGCTCGGGGTGACGGGCGCGGCGCACCACCTCCGCGTTCACCTCCACCGCCACCCCCGGGCCGCTGCCCAGATTCAACAGCGCCAGCAGGGACGAAAGGGTGCTGCCCTCCGGCAGCGTCCGCGCTTCTCCGTTGACCCACACGTTCACGGCCTCACGGCTCCTTCCGGCCCGCTTCGGACGGGACCCGCCGGTGCCAGTACAAGGGCGGTTCTGCCCTGTCAACGCACAGCCTCCTCCACGCAACAGCCCTGCTTCAGCGCACGGGAACGGATTTTTCGCGCGCTCTTGCGTTTTGTTCCGCTACCCCAGCAGGCGGGCGACCAGGGGCTGGCTCGTGCGCGGGGCGCCCCTGCTCATACCGCCCCGCGTTGCCAAGCGCTGTGCAGGTACGGGGGGAGCGACCAGTTTCTGCCCAACGCCGGGGAACAAATCACCGGCACTCAAGACACACTCACAGGGGGCGGTCACACATGCGGAAGCTCATGATTGCGGTCACGGCGGTCGCGGGTCTGACGATGGTCACCGGTTGCAAGAAGGATGACGTCCAGGCGCAGCGCGAGGATGTCGCCGAGGCCCGTCAGGAAGCGGCGCAGGAGACGGCGGAGGCGCGTCAGGACGAGAGCAAGGAGCTGGCGGCGGCGCAGCAGGACGCCAACGAGGACATCGCGGAGGCGCGCAAGGACGCGAACGACAAGATCGCCAGCGCCAACGAGGAGGTCCGTGACGAGGAGCAGGACCTGGCCGAGGCCCGGGCCAACCGCAATGAGGACCTGGCCGAGGGCGGCTCCGGCATGGCCGGCACCACCAGCGCCGCGGCGGCCACCACCGTCAACGGCCGCGTGCTCTCCAAGTCCGGCGACACGCTGACGCTGGTCGACAGCGCCAACAAGGAGCTGAAGATCAAGACCAACGACAAGACCGCGATGATGGACAACGCCAGCCGCGCGGTGAAGCTGGACGACATCCAGGAGGGCTCGCAGGTGCGCGCCTCCTACGTGATGGACGGCAAGGACATGGTCGCCCGCGACGTCACCCTGGTGGCGCCGGTGAAGAAGATGGACAAGTAATCCCCGCGCCTTCAGCGCCTGACGTCCTTCCGGACAGGGGAAATACTTGAAGGCGGCGGCTCCCACCCTCGCGGTGGGGGCCGTTTCCTTTTTAGTCGGGGAAATGCCCGGTGGGGTCGGATGGGGATGTCTGACCCGGGTGGTAGGACGCGGGCGTGAGGAGTTCCTCATGCCTTCCCACCCCCGGGAAGCGCCTCTTCGTCAGGAGCGTCACCCACGATGGCCACCCATCCCCCCGCGTCCTCCGCGTCCCGGCCCTTCATCCTCTTCACCACCGGGGCCACGTCCTATGAGCTGGTGCGCTACCTGGGGGCGCGCGCCGGAGGGGAGCTGCTGCTCGCCCGCCGGCACTACGCGCGCACGCCGGGAGGGCTGGTGCTCATCAAGCGCCTGCGCGACGTGACGGATGACGTGGCGCGGGCGCGGCTGCGCGAAGAGGTGAAGCTGCTCATGCGGCTGTCCCACCCGGCCATCGCGCCGGTGTACCTGGTGCGGGTGCACGACGGCGCGCCCCACCTGGTGACGGAGTACGTGGACGGGCCGTGCCTGGAGACCCTGTCCAGCTTCGCGGCGCTGCGGCGGCGGCCCTTCTCGGAGGCGTTCGCCGCGTACGTGGGCGCGGAGGTGGCGGACGCGCTCCACCACGCCCATGCGCTGGAGGACGCGCGCGGCCTGCCCGTCGGCGTGGTCCACCGCGACATCAACCCCCGCTCCCTGCGCGTGGACGTGCACGGGCGGGTGCGGCTGTCCGACTTCGCGTTCGCGTGGTCGCGGCTGCCCGGGCGCGTGGTGACGGAGCCGGGGCTCGTGCGCGGGGACGTGGCCTATGCGTCGCCGGAGGCGCTGGACGGCCTGCCGCTGGATGGCCGCGCGGACCTGTTCTCCCTGGGGATGGTGCTGCTAGAGCTGCTCACCGGACTGCACCTGCTGGACCTGGAAGACGTGGAGCGTGCCGCGCAGCAGGCCCAGCCCGTGCCCGGGACGCGCGGGCTGTGCGCGGAGACGCCCAGTTGGCTCCCCGCGCCGCTGATGGCCGCGCGCATGGCGTGCCTGACGCCGGAGCACGTGGAGCAGGCCACGCGGGGGCTTTCGCCGGGCATGCGGGCGGTGCTCCAGCGGGTGCTCCAGCGCGACCGCGACCTGCGCTTCCAGACGGGCGCGGAGCTGCGGGACGCGCTCCGGGGCCTGCTGAACGCGCAAGGGCGGCCCTATGGCCCTCCGGAAGCGCTGCGCGAGGTGGCGGAGGTGCGCGCGGACGCGCTCGTGGGCCCGGCGGGGGAGGCGGAGGCCGGGCTGCCGCTGGAGGACGACCTCTGGGATGGCTGCGATGACGACGGCGCGGATTGGACGTGAGGCGTGACGGCGGGACGCCCCGGGGCGCTTGTCATCGCGGGAGGCCGTGGCGAAGACTGCTGGCATGGGTGACGTGAAGGAGCTGCACCGCCAGTGGTGCATCGCGGACGGACACGCGGATTCGCTGATGTGGAACCGCGACCTGTGCGAGCGGTCGACGGAGGGGCACGTGGACTTCCCCCGCCTGCGCGAGGCGGGGGTGAAGCTGCAGTGCTTCACGCTGGTGACCCGGGGCTTCCCGTTCATTGGCGGCTTCCCGCTGTTCGCCGCGTGGCGCAAGTGGCCCTCCGAGGCGCGCGGCAGCGAGTGGACGCGCGCGCTCTGGCAGATTGAGCGGCTGGACGCCTTCTGCGCACGCTCCGGGGACACCGTGCGCGTCGCCACCACCGGGGCGGGGCTGGAGGACAACCTCGCGCACGGGCGGCTGTCGGCGGTGCTGGGCGTGGAGGGCGGCCACGCGATTGAAGGCCAGGTGGAGCGGCTGGCGGAGCTGCACCGGCGCGGGGTGCGCTTCATGGGGCTCACGCACCTGTCCAACAACGACCTGGGCGGTTCGTCCTTTCCCATGATGGGCAACCGGGGGCTGACGCCGCTGGGGCACCAGGTGATGGAGGAGATGGCCCGCCTGGGGATGAGCGTGGACGTGGCGCACGCCTCCGAGCAGACGCTCACGGACCTCTTCGCGCACCCCACGGTGCGCTACTTCTGCTCGCACACCGGCGTGCGCGCGGCGGGCGGCGGCTGGCGCAACCTGTCCGACGCGGCCCTGCGCACCATCGCCCAGCGCGGCGGCGTGGTGGGCATCATCCTGGCGCCGGTGTACCTGGGCGGCGACACGTGGGACGACGTGGTCCGCCACGTGGAGCACGCCGTGGACGTGATGGGGGAGGAGGGCGTGGGCGTGGGCAGCGACTACGACGGCATGGTGGCGCTGCCCCGGGGCATGCGGGACGTGACGGATCTGCCCCGCCTCACGGAGGCGCTGCTCAAACGACACCCGGAGTCCTGGGTGGAACGTGTGATGGGTGGCAACTTGCGGCGTTACTTTCGCGAGACGCTCGGCGGCGGTTGACAGCGAAAAACCTGTCGAAAAGAGTCGCCGGCACCCATGAACCGTCTTCCCCTCGCGCTCCTGTCCCTCGTCGGTTTCTTCCTTCTCTCCGGCTGTGGTGGGCCGGGCTCGGGCGACTCGTGTGACGGCGGCGACTACGTGTGCCAGGACGACGCGCAGGCCCTGGAGTGCCGCAACGGCACCTGGCGCCCGCTCGCGTGCCGCGGGCCGCTGGGCTGCCGGGAGCTGGCGGACAGCGTGCGGTGCGACACGTCCCTCAACCAGGAGAACGACGGGTGCGCCATGGACGCGGAGGGTAAGGGCGTGTGCAGCCCCAACGGCGCCGCGCTCCTCACGTGCCAGCAGGGCGTGCTGGTGAAGACGGCGGATTGTTCATCCTGCGCCGTGCAGGACAACCAGGCCGTCTGCCAGCCCTGAGCCTCAGCGCTCCGGTTCCCCCTCGGGCTTCGGTGGGGACCCGGGAGGGGGCGCCGGCAGGTAGCCGCCCGCGGCCATGCGCTTCGCGGACCGCTCGTACATGGCCGGTGAGAGGCCCTGCACGCCGGTGCCGTCAATCCACCGGTTGTAGAAGTTGAAGAGGGCGCAGACGGAGACCGCGTCGTAGACGGCCTCGTCCGACCATCCGGCCGCCTTCAGGCCCTCCACGTCCTCGCGGCGCACGTCTCCGGGCGCGTCGTTGAGCTGGTCCACGAAGGCGAACAGCGCCTTCTCGGCCTCCGGGATGGGGGCCGTCTTCACGTCGTCCAGCACCGCCTGGACGTGCTGCGTGCTGCCCAGCAGTTCCGCCGCGACCGCGGCGTGAGAGCCCGTTCAAAACACGCAGGCGTTGCGCCGCGACGTGTACGCGGCGATGAGCTCCCGCAGCCCGGCGGACAGCGGGGACGGGCCGCGCATCACCTCATGGGTGAAGGCGGACAGCGCGTCCGTCATGCGCGGCTTGAACGCGAACAGGTGCCAGATGCCCGGCGGCGTCATGCCCCCGGCCCGCGCCATGGCGATCATCTTCCCGTAGTGCCCGTCGGACTCGTGCGACTCCACGTCGGGCAGGTACATGTTTTCCGGAGCGGGGGACTTCCTCATCGGGCACTTCCCTGGCGAAGGACGGGGACGCCCATCAGGCCAGCGACGCGAGGAAGCTGTCCAGCACCGAGTTGAAGGCCTCCGGCTGCTCCTGGTTGGGCAGGTGCGCCGCGCCGGCGATGACCTCCAGCCGCGCGCCCTGCACCAGGTCCGCCATCTGCTTCGCCTTCGCCAGGGGCGTCACGGTGTCGTGCTCGCCCACCACCACCAGCGCGGGCCCCGCGTAGCGCGCGAGCAGGTCCTTGCTGTCCAGCCGCAGCGCCATGCCCCGCTGCGCGGCGGCGATGGACTCCGGCGACACGGACAGCCCCAGCTTCGTCACCTCGCGGCCCACCGGCGAGTCCGGCCCCGCGTGGACCAGCTTGGGCACCAGCCCCTGGACGACGGACGCCGTGCCTTCCTTCAGCGCCTGTTGCGCCGTGGCCTCGCGCTTGTCCTTGCCGGCGGCGTCGTCCGCGGTGCACTGCGTGTCGGAGAGCACCAGCCCGCGCACCCGGCCCGGGTCCTCGCGCAGGAGCGCCAGGGCCGCGTAGCCGCCCATGGACACGCCGCCCACCACCGCCGTGTCGAGGTTCAGCGCGTCCAGCAGCGCGAGCGCGTCCTGCGCCAGCTTGCGCATCTCCGTGGGGCCTTCACCCCGCCGGCTCTGCCCGAAGCCGCGCAGGTCCGGCACGAGGAAGCGGTAGCGCCCGGACAGCGCGGCCACCTGCCGGTCGAACGCGGAGCCATCCAGCGGGAAGGCGTGCATGAGCAGCACCGGCAACCCCTGGCCCACGTCCCGGTAGTGCAGCGCGACCCCATCCACGGCGACCGTCAGCATGCGTGCCTCCTCGCGGCCCGCCGCAGGGGGCGGCGTCAGATCCACTTCTTGTACTTGAACCAGCCGACGAGCCCCAGGGGGAAGCCCACCATGGTCACCCACATGGCGGTGTACCAGACCGGTCCCGTCAACTGTTCGAAGTTCTGCCCGAAGAACCCCACGATGAAGGACAGGGGCAGGAAGAGGGTGGCGAAGATGGTGAGCTGCTTGCTGATGTCGTTGGTGCGCTGGGCCACCATGGACAGGTAGCCGTCCATCACGTTGCCCACCACGTCGCGGCTGGCGTCGATCTGCTCGTAGAGCCGCACCAGGTGGTCATAGACGTCGCGGAAGTACAGCGTCGTCTTCTCCTGGATTTGCGGGATGCCCCGGCGCGACAGCATGCCCACCACGTCCCGCTGCGGGGACAGCACGCGGCGCAGCGTCACCAGCGCGCGCTTGAGCTGGAAGATGCGCTGCAGGTGCTCTGGATCCGGATCGGCGAAGATGGCGTCCTCCAGGTCGTCCAGCCGGTCGCCGAAGTCGTCCATGATGGGGAACTGCGCGTCCACGAGCGCGTCCGCGAGCAGGTAGAGGATGACGTCCACGCCCCGGCCCAGCGTGCCCGAGGGGTCGTCCTTCACGCGCCGCAGGATGGCGTCGTGGCCCGGCAGGCGCAGCGCGTGCACGCTGATGAGCCAGTCCTGCGCGAGGAAGTAGTGCTGCTCGTGCAGCGTGAGCTCCGTGACGTCCGAGCCGCAACTGAAGCCCTGCATCACGATGAACTGGTGGTGCGGGTATTCCTCCAGCTTGGGCCGCTGGTCCAGGTGCAGGCAGTCCTCCACGGCCAGGCGGTGCAGTTGGAAGCGCTCGGCCAGGCGGCCCATCACCTCCGCGTCCGGCTCCAGGACGTCGATCCACTTGGGTCCCGGCCTGTCGAGCAGTTCCTCGCCCCCCGAGACCACCCTGCCGTCTTCCCACAGACAGACCTGGATCATTTCCGTGGACTCCCCGGCCCACCTCGCGGGGCCGGGACGCTTGCTAGAACTCCCCGGACGCGATGTCGAGCGGTAGAGTGGGGCCAACGTGTCCGCTGCCGCCGAGAATCCACCGCCGGCCTCCCTGACCCCGAGGCTCGAACAAATCCTCCAGTCGCTGCCCGACCGTGCCTTCGCGGCGCGGCTGCGAGCGGTGTATCTCGCCGCGGCCCAGGCCATCTCCCGGCTGAGCGACCTGGACCTGGTGAAGTACGAGACGCCCGTCGTCGACGCCAGCCCCGACCTGTCACTCTGGGAGGAGATGGCGCCCGTCATCCGCGACACGGTGATGGACGTCAACGTGCTGCTCAACGTCATCCGGGAGCAGTTCCCCGGTACGCCGCCGCCGGCCGCGTCCGGCAAGGGCCCCGGGGACGTGCCCGCCATGCTCCAGGAGGGCATGGCCCGGCTGGCCCAGAGCATCACCCAACTGGGTGAGGCCATGCGCAACCCGTCCGTGGTGAGCGACCGCTGGCAGTTGTTGGCGGAAATCCAACGCTTCCGGTCCGACTACCGCGAGCAGATGAGCCAGCTCGTCTTCGAGTCCGCGAGCACCTTCGGCGAGGTGTCGCGCGCCCAGGTGGTGCCCGGCTACGAGGCGGAGGTGAAGGCGGCCGTCACGGTGCGCGCCATCACGTCCGACCTGTCCCGCATCGTCGCGGCGCGGCTCAACAAGGTGCGCGACGCGAAGCCGGACGAGGTGCTGTGGAACGCGCAGCAGCTCCAGACGGAGCTGGACGCCTTCGGCCGCACCGCCGCGTACCGGAACCTGCGCGCGCAGGACAAGCGCCACATCGTGGAGGCCCGCGCGGAGATTGGCGCGCTCGCGCTCGAGTCCGCCCCCGAGCAGGCACGGCTGCTGACCGTGACGGAAGGCCTGGATGAACTGGTGCGGAGCCTGTCCGCGGTGAACCAGCGTCAACTGCTCATCCTCCACGACCGCGAGGTGTGGGCCGCGTGCGGCGTGCGTTTGGAGCGCGCGCTGGCCCAGTCCAAGAAGGACCCGGTCGCGTCCGCGAAGGCGCTGGCGGAGGCCGCTGCCAGCGCGCAGTCGCTCTATGGCCGGGACCCCACCATGGACGCGTTCCTGCGCAAGGCGCGCAAGCTGAAGCTCGCCACGCTCACGGGCCCGGAGCTGCTCTCCACCATCGAGTCCTTCCAGTCCCAGCTCGCGCAACTGGACGTGATGTGAAGGCCGCGGACAAGAAGGCCTTGGAGCCGCGCCCCCTGCGGCAGGCGGACCTGTCCGGCGTGCAGGGCGTCTTCACCGACGTGGACGGCACGCTGACGACGGGCCACAAGCTGCGCAGCCAGACGGTGCGCTCCCTGGAGCGGCTCTCCGCGTCCGGCCTGCGCGTGGTGCTGGTGAGCGGCCGGCCGGCGGGGTGGGGCGAGGCGTGGGCCCGCCAGCTCCCCGTGGACGGCGTCATCGTGGAGAACGGCGGGCTGTTCTTCCTCAAGGACGCCAGGGGGAAGCTGCGCAAGGTGTACCTGGAGCCGCCCACCCAGCGCGTGGCGAACCGCCAGCGCCTGGAGAAGGAGGTCGGGCGCGTGCTCGCCCAGGTGCCCGGCGCGCGGCTGTCCGTGGACAGCCGCTACACGGAAGTGGACCTGGCGGTGGACTACAACGAGGAGGTCCGGCTGGGCGACGAAGGGGCCTCCCGCATCGAATCGCTGCTGCGGGCCCGGGGCGTGACGGCGGTGCGCTCGTCCGTGCACGTCAACTGCTGGCTGGGCCGCTTCGACAAGCTCTCCGCGTCGCGGCGTTTCGCCAGGGTGGCGTGGGGCGAGAAGCTGGACCCCGCGGACGGCCGGTACGTCTACGCGGGGGATTCTTTCAACGACGCTCCGATGTTCCAGGCGTTCAAGCTGGGCGTGGGCGTGGCCAACGTGCGCGCGGTGCTGGATCGCATCGACGCGCCGCCGGCCTTCATCACCCGGGCGCCCGAGGGGCGGGGCTTCGAGGAGCTGGCTTCCGCCCTCCTCTCCCGCCGCCGGACGGCCCGCAGCAGTCGAGGAGTTTCAACGTGAATGTCGTGAAGCTGGAGCTGGCCCGGGGGCTGGGGCGTCACCTGCGCGCGGGGCACCCGTGGGTGTTCCGCAAGGCCCTGGAGCACACGCCGCGGATCCCGCCCGGCAGCGTGGTGGACCTGACGGAGAACGGGAAGTTCGTCGCGCGCGGGTACTACGATCCGCACTCGGCCATCGCGGTGCGCGTGCTCACGCGGGACTCGCGCGAGACGGTGGACGCGCGCTTCATCACCCAGCGCGTGCAGCGCGCCCTGGCCGCGCGCACGGCGCTCATCGACCTGAAGGACACGGACAGCTACCGCCTCATCCACGGCGAGGGCGACGGCCTGCCCGGCGTGGTGGTGGACCTGTACGCGGGCTGGGCGGTGATGAAGCTCTACTCCGCGGGCCTCACCCCGTACCGCCCCCTCATCGTGGAGGCGCTGAAGGCGGGCGTCCCGGGCCTCAAGGGCATCCTCGGCCGCGATGAAGTCGGGCGCGACGACGTGGAGGAGGACGACGGCCGCGGCAGCGGGAAGATGCTGTGGGGCGAGGAGGCCCCGGAGCTCATCCCCATCCGCGAGCGCGGCGCCATCTTCCTGGTGGACGCGTGGAAGGGGCAGAAGACGGGCTTCTTCCTGGATCAGCGTGAGAACCGCTACCTCATCCGCCGGCTGGGGCAGGGGAGGGACGTGCTGAACTGCTTCAGCTTCAGCGGCGGCTTCTCCGTGAACGCGGCGCTGGGCGGAGCCAACAGCGTCTTCTCCGTGGATCAGGACCCGGAGGCCATCGCCCTGGCGCGGGAGAACTTCACGCGCAATGGGCTGCCGGCGGCGAAGCATGACTTCCTGGCGGCGGACGTGTTCGCGCTCATCCAGTCGTTCAAGGAGGAGGGCCGCACGTTCGACCTCATCATCCTGGACCCGCCCGCCTTCGCGAAGAGCCAGCGCGCGGTGGAGGCGGCCGTGGACGGCTACGCGTCCCTCAACCGGCAGGCCCTGGCGCTCCTGCGTCCCGGCGGCCTGCTGGCCACGGCGTCGTGCTCCGCGCGCGTGACGGGGGACATGTTCATGGGCGCCGTGCGCGAGGCGGGCTTCAAGGCCGGTGTGGATCTGGCGCTGGTGGAGGAGCGCTACCAGCCGCCGGACCACCCCGTGCGCCTGCAGTTCCCGGAAGGGAAGTACCTCAAGTTCTACGTGATGCAGTCGGTGTAGCGGCCCGGCCCCGGGGCGCGCCTGACACGAGGCGCGCTCCACGGGTGCCCGGCAGTGCTCAGGTGCCGAAGACCTTGTGGGCCACGCGGTCCAGCACGTCCTTGCCCCAGACGACGCTGGCCTTGCCCAGCCGGTCCAGGTCGCGGGTGAACTCGCGGCCGTCCGGAACGACTTCGTAGGTGCGGGTCAGGAAGAGATTGCCGGTGTCGGGCTCGAAGTCGACGTTGCCGCCGCCGGTGTCCGTGCCCTCCTCCTGCTGCTGCTGGAAGCCCTCGATGATGCCGGGCTTGGGCGGCTCACGGAACCGGTAGATGAGCGCGCTGCACTTGAGCGCCGGAGGCGACTCGACGTGCTCGAAGGCGTACTGGCCTTCGCCGTTCATCATGCCGCCCAGCCCCTGCTCGTTGAGGCCTTCCGTAACGCCGGCACCCTGGGACTGGAGGTACCACTTCACCAACTGCCGGGCCGCGTCGCGCGTCATCGGGCCCCCCGCGGGCGGCGCAGGACGCGCCAGTCCCATGGAGGACAGCAGCCACTGGATCTTGCTGGAGAACGTGCTGATCACTTCGCGGGGATGACGCGGTCCGCGACGCGGTTGAACACTTCGTCGCCCCACACGAGGCTGGCTTCCACGAGCCGGTCCATGTCCTCCTTGAACTGCTGCGCCGACGGCAGCACGCCGTAGGTGCGGCTCAGGAAGAGGCTCTTGTTCTCGGTCTCGTAGTCCACCTTGCCGCCGCCGGCGTCCGTGCCCTTCTTCTCCTCGTCACGGAAGCCGTCGATGACGCCCGGACGGGGCGCGTCGCGGAAGCGGTAGATGAGGGCGCTGCACTTCAGCGCCCCCGAGTCCTTCACATGCTCGAAGTAGATCTGCGCTTCGCCGAGGGCGGCGCCGCCAAACCCCTTCGCGTTCAACCCGGAGGCCTGCGCATCGCCTCCGTGAGCCTGGATGAATGACTGCACCAGCCGCTGGGCATCTTCGAGCGTCATACGTGCAGTCATACCAGTCCAGGCTCCGGATGAGAACTAGCCGGCGCGCGCCTGGTCGAACGGGACGCGCTGGTTGAGGTACGTGTCGTTGATGTTGTGCGCGCCGGAGAAGATGCTCTTCTCGGAGAAGTAGCGGATCTTCGCGTCCTTGCCGGCGTGCTTCAGCAGGTCCAGGGGGCCCTTGCCGCTGGTGCCCAGGCCGAAGAGGCCGGGGACGGGGTCCTTGTCGTTGACGTAGTGGACGTACTTGGGGCCGTCCGGGTAGGTGGCCGCCGCGGCGCCGAAGGTCTCCACGGAGACCTTGCCCAGCTTCTCCTGCACCTGCGCGGGGGACAGCCCGTCTTCGATGCGCAGCCGCTTGGCCACGTCGCTCAGCGCGCGGCTGGTGATGAGGCCACCCTGGCTGTGCGCCATCAGGTGCACGTCACGGCCGGCCTTCAGCTCCGTGTAGAGCGAGTCCGCCAGCGTGTCCACGGCCGGGTTCTTGCCCTTGTCCAGCTTGTCCGTGATGCACTGGCCCAGGTCCTTGAAGAAGCCCTCGGTGGAGTTGTGGATGCCGATGGTCTTCTGGCCCGTCTTGTCCGCGATGGCCTGCAGCGTGGTCTCCTGACCCGCCTTGTCCGTCATCATCCCGTTCACGTAGATGATGGTGCCCGGCTGCTTCACGCCGCCCTTGGGCTCGTAGGCGGGGATCTGGCTCAGCGGGGTGCTGGCGTCGAAGGCCTGCCCGCCCTTGCCCACGATCTTGCCGTCATAGGCCTTGTCCTTCGCGCCCGCCGGGGCGGTGAACACGCCCGTGGGGGCCGCGGTGCGCACCGCGCTGTTCGACGCCTTGGTGTCGAAGCCGTCCTTCACGGTGTTGGCCGGCTTCGCCGTGACCGGGGTGGCCGTCTTGGCGGGGGCGGCCGCGCCGGTCGTCCCCGTGGTCGTGGTGGTGCGCGCGATGGTGTTGTTGGAGGTGCGCCCGATGGTTCCCATGGCTTGAGGCTCCTGCGGTGTGCGGATTTTTGAAGGGGGGAGGGAAAGCTTGCTGCGTTGATCCATTCTCATCCGAAGCGCCGAAAAGTTGCGAGCAGGTCACGGAATGTGTGCAACGCGCTGCGGCATCAGGGGTCCGGCAGGGGACGGAGGCGGGAATCCGGCCCGGGCGCGGCCGGGCGGACGGCTTAAGGTGGGGGCATGGTCCAGAAAGGTCAGTTCCTGGAGCGCTCCACGCTCATCCCCGTGGGGTCGGACGGCGCGGTGATGGAGGGCACGGTGCACCGGGGCCAGAAGTCGCCGCCGCTGCTCATCCTCCCGCCCCGGCCGGAAGAAGGGGGCGGGATGGATCACGTCGTGGCGGCGGAGCTGGCCTTCGCGGTGGCGCGGGCGGGCTTCCCCACCCTGCGCTTCAACCACCGGGGCGTGGGGGCCAGCCAGGGCGTCCGGGGCACCGGCGGGGCGCTGGTGGAGGACGCGGAGGCGGCCATGCGCGTGGCGCTGGAGAACGCGGGGACGACGGCGCTCGCGGTGGCGTCCCTGCACGGCGGGGCCCGGGTGGCGCTGGCGCTCCAGGAGCGGCACCCGGCCGTGGGCGGACTGTGTCTGGTGGCGCCGGAGGTGGACCCGCTGTCACTCGTGCGACTGTCGTGTCCGCTGCTGGTGATTGTCGGGGCGCAGGACACCCGGGTGCCCCGGGCGGCGCTGGCCGCGGCTGTCGCGGAGGCCGGGGGGGATTTAGAGGTCATCGACGATGCCGGGGCCACCTTCCATCGCAACCTTCCCCAGGTGGGGCGGGCGGCGGCGGCGTGGCTCCAGCGCCTGTCGGGCGGGTAGGGCGTTGGCGTGCAAACCGTTGGACTTCTTCACGTTTCTTCAACCCCGGCGCCTTGCACGGCTGGCCGGGGGGCGGACAGACTCAAAGCGCAGACCCAATCGTCCCGCCGTGCGTTCGTAGTGGGTCTTCGAGGCGTCTTCGTTCAAGGAGTGTCCCGATGCGGATGAGGCGATGGAACGTGGTTCTCGCGGCGCTGGCCCTGTCGGCCTCGGCGTGCGCTTCCGCGTCGCGGGAGCCGGAGGCCCCGGCCGGGCAGGACCTGGCTGCCGCGGAGGCGGAGGTGTCCCGGGCGGTGGCGGAGGGCTCGGACGACGTGGTGTCCGGCGCCATCGTGGTGGACTTCAAGGACGGCACCAGCAAGGAGCAGTTCGACGCCTGGGAGCAGGAGTGGGGCGTGGACCTGGAGTTCAACTCCCTGGAGGGCCCCCGCACGGGCGTCACGCTGGCGGTGGGCGTGGACGACGTGGAGGCCGTGCTCCAGCGCATCCGCCAGAACCCGGCGGTGGAGTCCGCCGAGCCGCTCATGCAGGTGCGCACCAGCTACACGCCGAACGACCCCCAGTACGAAGCCCAGTGGAACCTCCGGATGATCGACATGCCGAAGGCCTGGGACGGCAACCGGGGCAAGGGCGTGGTGGTGGCGGTCATCGACACGGGCATCGCCTACGAGGATTACGACGACTTCAAGCAGGTGCCGGACCTCAAGGGCGTGTCGTTCGTGAAGGGCTATGACTTCGTCAACGACGACGAGCACGCCAACGACGACCACGGCCACGGCACGCACGTGGCGGGCACCATCGCGCAGGCCACCAACAACGGCGAGGGCGTGGCGGGCGTGGCGTTCGACGCGACGCTGATGCCGCTCAAGGTCCTGAACCACTTCGGCAGCGGCACCTCCGCGGACATCGCGGACGCCATCCGCTTCGCGGCGGACCACGACGCGAAGGTCATCAACATGTCGCTGGGCGGGGGCCTGTACTCGCAGGTCATGGCCAGCGCGGTGGAGTACGCGCGCAAGAAGGGCGTCACCGTGGTGGCCGCGGCGGGCAACACCGGGCGCGGCAGGGTGGAGTTCCCCGCGGCCTACCCGGGCGCGGTGGCGGTGAGCGCGGTGGGCCCGTCCGGCACGCGCGCGCCGTATTCGTCCTACGGCAAGGAGCTGGACATCGCGGCGCCCGGTGGTGACAAGAGCCGGGGCGACACGGGCGGCATCCTGCAGAACACCATCGACCCGCGCGACCCGTCGCGCTCCATCTACGCCTGGTATCAGGGCACCAGCATGGCCGCGCCCCACGTGGCCGCCGTCGCCGCGATGCTCTACGGCGCGGGCGCCACCACGCCGGACGAGGTGGAGCAGGCGCTCTACGCCGGCGCCAGGGCGACGGAGAACCAGGCCTGGACGGAGGAGTACGGCCACGGCGTCCTCAACGCGAACGCGTCGCTGAAGGCGTTCAACGGCGCTTCGCCCCGGTGGCCGTCGCTGGGCTGGGCCGCGGCGCTGCTCGCGCTGGTGCTGCTCACGCTGCGCGGCCGCGAGCGTCCGGGCTACCTCAACGTCCTCTTCCGCCCGGCGTTCCTCGTGCCGCTGGTGCTCTCCACGGTGGGCTTCTTCTTCCTGCGCACCTGGTTCGCGGGCGCGGCGGGCGCGGCCCGGGACGTGGTGAGCGTGGCGTCGCTGCCCATCCCGGACTGGCAGAAGATCATCTTCGGCCGGAGCGCGGTGAACCCGCTGTTCTACAGCGCGCTCATCCCCCTGGTGCTGTCGCTGCCGGCCATCGCATGGCGGGGCTTCCGGCCGGCGGTGGGCGGCCTGGCGTTGGGCTTCGCGGGCTTCCTGGCCTACGCGGCGTGGGTGGGCGCTCCGGCGCTGGCGTGGATGCCGTTCACCTTCCTGGCGAAGCCGTGGCTGGGCTTCAACACGGTGGTGTGCCTGGTCATCGCCCGCGCGATGCTCAAGCGGGAGGACGCATGAAGCTCTCCGGCACGGTGCAGTACCAGGACCTGGAGGGCGGCGTGTGGGTCCTGAAGGCCGACGACGGCCGGACGTACCAGCTCGCGGGCGGTGACCGGAAGATCAAGAAGGACGGTCAGCGCATCTCCGCCGAGGGCAGCATCCAGCGCGACGCCGTCACCACCGCCATGGTGGGGCCGGTGTTCCACGTCAGCTCGTACACGGCGGAGTGACGCGGGCGCCCGGGGGCACCACCCCTCCGGGCCTCAGAGTTGGATCTCGGGCTTGCTCCTGGCCTTGAGCTTGCCCTTGTCCTTGCCGGGGCCATACGCCTCCGACTGCCGGAGGCGCTCCTCTTCGTAGGCCTCCATGGGCACCTCGCCCTTGCGCACGGCCTCGCGGAGCTGCCGCAGGGCCTTGCGCTCGGCCTGGAGCGCCGGATCCGCGTCCTTGGGCAGCGGCTCCACCGGGTGCTGGACGTCGTAGACGCTCAGCGACACGCCGCGCCCGTCCACCAGGCCCAGCCCCACCAGCGACAGCGTCGCCGCCGTCACCCAGGGCAGCAACTGGAGGGCGAAGAGGGGCACGGGCTTCGTGGCGCGCACCTCTTCATCGCTGGGAGGAGCGCCGCGCCCCCACACGGACGGAAAGTGCCGGGACGCGGCGCGCAGGCCCAGGAGCGCCGTCCAGCCCACCAGCGCCAGCCCCAGCACGGCGCGCCAGTCCGTCACGTCGTCCGGCGCCCCGTCCTTCGCGAGCCCCGAGTGCGTGGCGATGAGGAACAGCGCCGACGACACGATGTTGTTGGCCGCGTGCGCCGCGATGCCCGGCCACAGCGAGCCGGTGCGCCAGAAGAGCCAGCCGAACAGCAGGCCCAGCTCCGCGCGGGCGAGGAAGCCCACCGGATCCAGGTGGAACGCGCTGAACACCACGGACGTGATGATCAACGCCCGCCACGGGGACGCGGGGGCCGGCGGCGTCAGGGAGCGCTGGAAGAGGCCGCGGAAGAAGATCTCCTCGCACAGCGGCGCGGCCACGGACACGCCGCCCAGCAGCAGCGCCAGTTCCACCGGCGTCTGGCCCTCGAAGAGGCGCGAGGCGTCGAACATCTCCCGCAGCCACGCGGGCGCCACCTTCTGCGCGAGGAACTGCACCGGCACCACCACGCCGACGAAGTTGGCCACGCCCAGCAGGAAGCCGAACAGGGTGGGCGCGCCCAGAAACGGCGTGAGGCCCACGTACACGGCGGGCCGGTACCCCGAGCGGCGCAGCATGATCCACGCGAGGCCCAGGAAGAGGAACACCTCCGTGAACCACACCCCGAACGCGGGGTTGAGCAACTGGGTGACGGCACCCACCGTCACGAAGAGCCCGAAGGCCAGGGCCGCGGCGAGCACGGGGTGGGGCGGCGACAGCGGCGCGGGGGCCTCCGCCGGCCGCGGGTCGCTGGAAGGGGAGGCTTCGTCCACCGTGTCGTCTCCTGCCCCCTCTTCCGTCAGGCGGAGCGGGGTGGGGTGCCGCGTTCGCTTCGAGGCGCTGCGTCAGGCCCGGTGGAGGTAGCCGCGGATCTCCTCCGCGAGCGGGTTCTTCCGGGGCAGCTCCGCCGCCGTGGCCGGGTCGCCCAGCCGCAGCTTCTTGTCCTCTTCCACGAGGATGCGCTGATCCAACAGGTACTCCACCGCGTTCTCCAGCGTCGTCTTCGCCAGGGACTCGGCGGCGGTGATGCGGCCGGCGTTGTACTCGCCGCGCCCCGTCTCCAGCGCCAGCTTGACGAACGCCTTGCGGTCGGTGGCCACGCCCGCGGCCACGTCCGGCAACGTCATGGCGGCCAGCAGGTAGGCCTCCAGGAAGTCGCGCAGCAGGTCCGCGAGGAACTCCAGGTCCGGCTGGGCGTGGGCCTCCGGCGCGCGCGTGAGCGTGTCACCCTCGTGGATGACCAGGCCCATGCGCACGAGCCGCTCCACGCACTCGGCGAAGATGGTGTCGAAGGACGCGCCCACCCGGTAGATGAACTCCACCTTGAAGAGGCGCGACAGGAACAGCGCGCGGGCCTTCACGGTGTCGTACGGCGCGGGCGTGCCCGCGAGCAGCGCGTTGGCCACCAGGCTGCGCGCGGCCACCAGGTTCATCAGCGTGTTCTTGTAGAAGGACATCTCCGGGCGGCGTGAGTCCTCCACCTGGTAGCTGACCTCACCGCGCGCCTCCTGCGTGCGCACCATCTCGTCGGAGATGAACTCGCGCATGGCGTCCTGGATGGGGCCCAGCGTCTCCGGGTTGCTCGGCGCGTTGGCCAGCTCCTTGGACAGCCGAGCGCCATCCTCGGAGGCGATGCGGCGCAAGAGGCTGATGCGGTCCGTGAGCTCGCGCTGCGTGAGGCCGCGCCGGCGGTGGGCCAGCAGGGACGCGCTCACCAGCGCGTGCGGCGTGACGGTGGACACCTTGCTGATGCCGTACATCACGCGGTTGCCCAGCGCGCGCACCAGGCTCTTCTTCTGCTCGTCCGTCACCGGCTCCTGCGGCGACAGGCCACGCGCCTTCATGAACTCCACCAGCGACAGCGGCTCGTCGAAGGTGAGGTGGATGCGCCCGTAGCGCGCGGCCAGCACCTTGGGCGCGCTCAGGAGGGCCTTCAAGTCCTCCGGCTTCTTCTCCCCGCCGGCCAGCTCCTTCGAGTAGCTGTCGGACTCCACCACCTTCTCGTAGTCGATGGAGACGGGCACGAAGTAGAGGTCGTTGCGCGCGCCGTCCAGCACCGCCTCGACCTGCCACGTGAGCATGCCCAGCTTGGGCGTGAGCAGCTTGCCCGTGCGCGAGCGGCCACCCTCCGGGAAGAACTCCTGGTGGATGCCGTCATGCACCAGCTTCTTGATGTACGCCTTGAAGGACGCGGCGTAGACCTTGTCGCCCTTGAATGAGCGGCGCAGGAAGAACGCGCCGCAGCGGCGGAACAGCACGCCCAGGGGCCAGAAGGACAGGTTCGCGCCCGCGGCCACCAGCGGCGCGGTGTAGCCCCGGTTCCAGAGCACCCAGCTCATCACCAGGTAGTCCACGTGGCTCTTGTGGCTGGGGCAGAGCACCACCGGCGCCTTGCCCGCGGCCTTGAGCGCGCGGTGCAGGCCGGCCTCGTCCACGCCGATGCCGTCGTAGATGCGGTTGAAGACCCACTCCAGCACCGGCGCGATGAGCGCCAGCACGGACGGGTTGGGCTTCGCCGCGATGGCCTCCAGGTTGCGCTGGGCCTCGCGGTACACGCTGGACGGCCTGCGGCCCGTGGCGGCGGCGTGCTCGTCCAGCACCTTGCGCAACTGCCGGTCGCGCAGCGTCTCCTCAATCAGCCGGTCCGTGGGCTTCTGCGGCGGGCCGAACACCGCGCGCGTCTCCCGCGCGAGGAACACGTGCAGCGTGCTGCGCACCTTGCGCGCCAGCACCTCGTCGCTGACGCCCGGGTTCTCCTCGATGAACTTGCGCAGGTCGATGGGCTCTCCCACGCGGAACTGCGCGCGCTTGTAGTTGCGGAAGAACGCCACCATGGAGTGCACGAAGCCCGGCGCCTCCGGGCTCCCGAACAGCGCGTCGCGCCAGCCCGGCTTGAGCTTCGCGGGGCGCTTCTCCCAGACGAACAGCTCCGGCACCAGGAACACCGGGCGCTCGGAGCCGCGCGCCAGCCGCACCAGGGCGGGGAAGGGGTCCTCGCGCGTCTCCTTGCCGGAGGCGTGCAGGAGCGCCGTGCGGCGCAGGAACACCAGGCCGCTGCCGCCCTGCTCACGGGCGTAGCGGAAGCGCTCCTCCACCGCGCCGCCCTGCGCCGTCTGGCGCCAGGGCCGGGTGAACCACGGGCGCAGGTTCACCACCGCGCGGATGGGCGGCATGGCCCGGCGGACCATGGCCCACGCGATGTAGAGGAAGTTGATCCACGCCGTGGTGCGCATGACGTGCACCACGAAGCCCCGGGCGCTGAGCGCGCGCAGCTCGTTCTCGACCTCCGGCGGGAAGTGCACCCCGTCGAAGTACCGAGCCCCGAGCACCCGGGACATGGGACCGAATTCCTCCTTCAAGGCCTCTCCTTGCGTCGCGGTCTGCGCCAGCGCGGTGTCCATCGCAGCCCCCCAGGCTACATGTTTTCCGGCGTCGGGATGCCCAGCAAGGTGAGCCCCGCCGCCAGCGTGATGCGCGTCGCGTCCGTGAGCGCCAGCCGGGCCGCGCGCACCGCGTCATTCCCCTCCACGAGGATGCGCTTGTCGCGGTCCTTGTTGCCCGCCGTGTAGTAGCGGCTGTACGCCGCCGCCACGTCCAGCAGCAGGCGCGCCACCAGGCTGGGCTCGTACTGCTCCGCCGCCGCCTTCACGGTGTCCGGCAGCCGCATCAGCTCACGCACCAGGGCCTGCTCCTCCGGGAGCGTGAGCAGCGCCGGATCATACGCCGTGGGCACGCCGCCGCCCTTGCGCAGCACGTTCGCGCAGCGCGCGTGTGCGTACTGGAGATAGGGCCCCGTGTGCCCCTCCAGGCTCGTCACCTCGTCCCAATCGAACGAGTAGTCGCTGGCGCGGTTGTGCTTCAGGTCGCCGAAGACGATGGCACCCAGGCCGATCTGCTCCGACAGCGCCTCCGCGTCGGCCGTCTCCAGGTTGCCCTGCGCGATGTTCTCCTTCACGCGCTGGAGCACGCGCTCCTTCGCCTCGTCCAGGACCTGATTCAGCTCCACCACCTGGCCCTTGCGCGTGGCCATTCCGTGGATGCGGCCGAACGGCACGTGCACGCACTGGTCCGCCCACGGCTGGCCCATCTCCTTCAGGGTGCGGAACACCTGCCGGAAGTGCAGCGCCTGGTCCTGCGCGACGACGTAGAGCGACTTGTCGAAGTTGAAGCGCGCGTGGCGGTCCTCGGCGGCGGCCAGGTCGCGCGTGGCGTAGAGCGTGCTGCCGTCGTTCTTCTTGAGCAGCACGGGCGGCTCGCCGTCCGCGTAGGGCATGTCCACGATGATGGCGCCCTGGGACTCCTTCACGCCGGGCTTCTTCGCGATCTGGTCGATGACCGCGTCCATCTTGCCCTGGTAGCGGCTCTCGCCCTCGATGTGCTCGAAGTCGATGCCCATGCGCGCGTAGACCTTCTTGAAGCCCTTGAGACTCGTCTCCCGGAACTGGTTCCAGAGCTTCATCGCCTCCGGCTCGTTGGCCTCCATGCGGCGGAAGAACTCACGGGCCTTCTCGTCGAAGGCCGGGTCCTCACCGGCGCGCTTGTTGGCCTGCACGTAGACCTGGACCAGGTGCGGCATGTCGTCGATGCGCGCCGGGTCGCCGTACTCCTGGAAGCCCACCGCCACGAGGCCGAACTGCTTGCCCCAGTCACCCAGGTAGTTGATGCCCTCCACGCGCCAGCCCAGCGCGCGGTACAGGTTCGCGATGCAGTGGCCCAGGAACGTGGTGCGGATGTGGTGGAAGCCAATGGGCTTGGCGATGTTGGGCGACGAGTAGTCGATGACCACCGTCTTGCCCTTGCCGTCCTCCGCGTCGCTGCCGTAGGCGAGCCCCGCCAGGCGCACGCCGTCGATGACCTCCTGGGTGAAGGGGAGGGGAAGGAAGCGCGCGTTGACGTAGGGGCCCACGGCCTTGACCTCCAGGCCCGGGACCTGGAGCGCCTGCGCGAGCTGCGCGGCGATGGCGGGGGGCGCCTTCTTCTGCGCCTTGGCGAGGGGGAAGGTGGCGAAGCTCAGGTCGCCGTGCGCGGGATCCGCGGGCTTGACCTGGGACTCGATGTCGGCGGCGGGGACACCCAGCGCCCCAGCGAGGGCCTGGGCGAACGCGGCGCGATAGCGGCTATAGACAGAAGTGCTCATGGACCGCGCGGATACTACCCAAGGCGGGGCGCCTTCCATCCACCTCTTCTGTGGGGAAGGCGCCGGAGCGTCGTTCAGGGCACGGCGGGGCCGCGGCTCTTGGGGCGCACCACCGAGGCCACGGTGTCCAGCAGCTTGGGCAGCTTCAGCGGCTTCTCGAAGTACCCGTCGATGCGGTCCGGCCCTTCACCCGAAGTGAGGGACGCGACGTCGCTCGCGCCGGAGATGATGTAGACGACCACGTCCGCCAGCGACTCCGTGGTGCGGATGTAGTGGAGCACGGACCGCCCGTCCTCCCCGGACAGCCGCAGGTCCAGCAGCACCATGGCCGGCCGGATGTGGGACAGGATGGAGCGCGCCTCGGCGGCGCCGGAGGTGGCCATCACCCGGTAGCCCTCCTGCTCCAGCACCTGCTCCAGCACCTCGCGGCAGTCCACGTCGTCCTCCACCAGGAGGATGCCGCCCGCCTTGGGCGCGGCCTGGTTCACGTCCGGGGCGCTCACCGCGCTCGCGAACAGGGGCAGGACCATCTGGAACGTGCTGCCCTCGCCCAGCACGCTGGTCGCGTCCACGCGGCCTCCGTGCAGCGCGACAATCTTGGCGACCAGCGGCAGGCCCAGGCCCGTGCCCGGCGGACGGGGCATGCCCGGCTGCGCGCGGTAGAACGAATCGAAGACGTGCTCCAGGGCCTCCGCCGTCATGCCCTGGCCGGAGTCCTTCACGGTGAGGATGCCCAGGCCCTCGCTGGACGACACGCTCACCTCGACGACGTCGTCCGTCTCGCTGTGGTGGATGCCGTTCTCCACGAGGTTGTGGATGGCCTCGGAGATGCGCTCGCGGTCGCCCCGGACGAAGACTTCAGGGCAGGGGGGAATCACCACCCGCACGCGGCTGTGCTCCGCGACGGCGCCCAGCCCCCGCACCACCTCTTCCGCCACGGCCTTGAGGCCGAAGGGGCGCTGGTTGAGCTGCATCTTCCCGGACGACAGCCGGGACATCAGCACCAGGTCGTTCACCTGCTGGAGCAGCCGGTCCGCGTTCCGGTCGCAGATCTGCACCGCGCGGCGCTGCCCGTCCGTCAGCGTGCCCAGCTTCTCCCGGCCCAGCATGGCCAGGTAGGCCTTGATGGTGGTGAGCGGGTTCTTCAAGTCATGGGACACGTTGCCGAGCAGCTCCTCGCGGTTCTGCTCCAGGCTCTTCAGGCCCGCGATGGCCGTCTGCAGGTCCTTGTTGCGGCGGGCGCTGTCGTCGCGCAGCCGGGCCACCTCGTAGGCGGCGGTGAGCTGCGACGCCAGCGACTGCATCAGCACGTCGGACGCCTTGCGGCGCGCGCCCAGCACCACGAGCACGCCCGTCACGCCCTGCGGCCCCTCCAGGGGCACGGCGACGGTGTCGTCCTCGCGCAGGAGCGCCTTGTCGGTGAAGCACCGGCCCACCACGCCCTCGCCCGGGACGGCGGCGGTGACGCGCTCGTCGTAGCGCCCGCGCACGTGCTCCACGTGCAACTGGTTGCGCGACGGGAAGTGGCGCGCGACGTAGCAGACCTTCGGCTTGAGCAGCGTGTGGAGCGTCTGCAACTGCGCGCGCAGGGCCTCGGTGGGGCCCGCGTTGTCGGTGAGCTGCCGGCCCATCTCCAGCAAGGCCTGGGCGGCGGCGTCGGTGTCCACCGGAGGAGGCGGTTTCGCCGCCCGCTTCGGTGGGGCCTTCTTCGCGGTGGTGGTGGGACGCAACTGGACCACCTCTGCGAGCTGCGGACCCTTCTTCTTCGATGGCACGCGTGAATCCTGCTTCATGTGTCGCGTGGGAGGGAACCGCACCGGGGCCCGGTGCCCTCCATCAACGCCGAGCGTGTCAGGTGCCCGACAGCCCCCCAGCCCCTCCGGCCGCTTCCCTGCCTGGGGTCCAGGAATGACTCAGGCCCGGCGCTGGATGCGGCCGTCCTTGTCCAGGCTGTAGGGCTCCACGAGGGCGGCCTGCACCTTGTCCTGGTAGCCCTGCACGGCGAAACCGCTCTCCGCCAGCGCCGCCAGCGCCACGGTCTGCACGCGGCGCGCGGTGTCCTCGTTGGTGAGCAACTGGAGCAGGGGCTCGCGCGCCGGCTCGTACTTCAGGGGCCCCAGGACGTTGATGGCGGCGATCTTCACGTCATCGGACATGTCCTCCAGGAAGGGGAGGACGGCCGGGGCCACGCGCGGATCCTGCTTGCCCAGCACGTGGTGGAGCAGCACGACCTTCTTCTCCGGGTCGCGCGTGTAGCGGGAGGACAGGTGCTGGAGCGTGTCCGCGATGACGCCCATGAGCGCGTCCTCGGCGAGCAGCTCCTGGAGGATGCGCAGCGCCCAGGACGTGGCCTGATCGCTCGTCTTGAGGAAGGCGCTCACCGGCGCGACGGCGTCCTGGCCGAAGTGCTTGATCAGTTCGAAGGTGTGCTCCTTCTCGTCCGCGTCGGTGGTGAGCGGGTCCACGGTGACGGTGAACCGGCTGAGCAGCACCGTGACGGCCTCGGGGTACTTCATCTCCCCCAACTGCTGCAGGGCCTTCTGTCGCGTGGACGGCTCCCCGTACTTCTGGGTCACCTTGGACTTGAGCTTGAGGGCTTTTTCGGGGCCCGAGCCGCCCGTGAGGAAATCAAAGAGACCCATAGGTACGTACCCGCTCCGGATTCGGAAGAGTGGAGGCGCCATGTAGGACGGTGCGCCTTCCAGGACAAGTGGCAACGACAACTACAACGTCAGCTCCCGGCGCACGTCGCCCCGGTAGGCCCGCGCCAGCGTCTCCGCGGCGGCCCGGACCTCGTCCGTGGCCTCCTCGGGGACCTTCACCTGGAGCAGCAGGTACATGTCGCCCGGAGTGCCGCCCCGGAGCGACGGCACGCCGCGCCCCTTGAGCCGCATCTTGCGGCCGGATTGTGAACCGGGAGGCACCTTCAGCGTCACCTCCCCCTGGAACGTAGGCACGCGCACCTCGCCGCCCAGCAGCGCCTCGGAGACCGTCACCGGCAGGTCCAGGTAGAGGTCGTCGCCCTCGCGGCGCACCAGCGGATGCTCGGCCACCTCCGTCTCGATGTAGAGGTCCCCCGGAGGGCCCCCCTGGATGCCCGCCGCGCCCTGGCCGGCCAGCCGCACCTTGGAGCCCGTGACGACGCCCGCCGGAATCTTCACCGTCAGCCGGGTCGTCTCCTCCTTGATGCCGCTGCCGCCGCACTGCGAGCAGGGCTCCGGGGCCTTCCCGCTGCCGCGGCAGGTGGGGCACACGCCGGAGCCGCCGAACATGGCGCCGCCCCGCCGGGCCCGCCCCGTGCCGTTGCAGGTGGGGCACGTCACCAGCTTCCCCGTGTTGCCCTCGCCGTGGCACTTGGAGCAGCGGCCCGGCCGCTGGAGCGTCAACGTGCGCTCGGTGCCGGTGACGGCCTCCGCGAGGGAGATCTGCACGCGGGTCGTCAGGTCATCGCCGCGCTCGGCCGCGGTGGACCGGCTGCCGCCCCGGCCCCGGCCAAAGAGGTCGTTGATGTCGAAGCCGCCGGCCCCGCCGCCTCCGCCCGAGCGCCCGAAGATGTCGTTGAAGAGGTCCCCCAGGTCCACGCCCTCGGTGCTGAAGGGGATGCCACCGCCGCCGCTGCCCCCGGCCGCCTGGGCGGCGCGGTACTGGCGGTAGGCCGCGGCCTTCTTCTCGTCGAAGCCGATCTTCTCCGCGTCCTCGCCGAACTCGTCGTAGAGCGCGCGCTTCTTGGGGTCGCCCAGCACCTCGAAGGCGGTGTTGATGCGCTTGAACTTCTCCTCCGCCCCCTTGTCGCCGGGGTTGACGTCGGGGTGGTGCTGGCGCGCCAGCTTCCGGAAGGACTTCTTGAGCTCGTCCGCCGAGGCCGTCCGTGGCACGCCCAGAATCTGGTAGTAGTCGTCAGCCATAGGTTTTTGGGGTGGTGCAGTACCCGACAAGGGAGAACGTAACCAGCGGTGAGGTGAGCGCCAGCACGGGATGTCCGGACAGCACCGCGATGGTTACAGTCGCCGCAAGATGAGGAAGGCCATGCCAGCACCGCGCGCCCGCCGGAAGGCCCCCCTGTGGCTGGCATACGGGCTCCTCCCGGCGGCCCTGGGGTCCGGGGTGACCGCACATGCCGCCCCCCCGCCGCCCGCTCCCGCCGTGGAGGAGGGCAGGGTGATGGACCGCGTCGTGGCGGTCATCGAGGGCCAGGTCCTCACCCAGAGCGAGCTGGAGATGGAGGCCCGGGTGGCGCTGATCCAGCGAGGGGCCGTGCAGGCCGCCGCCCTGCCCCTGGACGAGCAGACGCTCCGGGGGGCGCTGGAGCTGTCCATCAACCAGCGCCTCCAGGTCCTGAGCGCGGACCGCCTGCAGGCCTTCCCGGCCGAGCCGGCGGAGGTGGCGGCCCGGCTGGACGCCGTCCGGGCGCGGCTGGGCGGGGAGGCGGCGCTCCGGCGCTTCCTGGACCGGCACGGCGTGGACCGCGATGCCCTGGAGGCCGTGCTGGCGCGGGGGCTGCGGGCGGAGCGAATCCTCGACAGCCGGGTCCGGTTGAAGGCACAGGTGAGCGAGGCGGAGGTCCGTCACCATTATGACGCCCACCGGGACCTGTACCCCGGTGAGTTCGACCAGGCGGCGCGCACGGCCATCCGCGAGGAACTGGTGCGGGCGCGCTACGGAGAGCTGGCGGCCCAGGCCCTGGCTGAAGTACGCAAGTCGGCGCAGGTGCGGCGGGTGGCGCCCTTCGCGCGGGAGGCACGGCGATGAGACGGCTGCGGGACGACGGGACGCCCGACAAGGGGAAGGGCTTCCTGATCCGGCAGATGACCGTGGACGACATGCCGGCGGTGATGGCGCTGGAGAAGGCGTCCTTCAAGAACCCCTGGTCCACGGAGCTGCTCGGGCGCGAGCTCCAGCACGACTGGTCCACCATCCTCCTCGTGGAGGAGCCGCTGCCCGAAGGCGGCGTCGCCCTGCTGGGCCTGGCCATCTTCTGGATCGTCCACGACGAGGTCCACGTCCTCAACGTCGCCACCGCCCCCGTGCACCGCCGCCGGGGCGTCGCGCGCACCGTGATGGAGGAAGTCTTGCGCCGGGGCGTGGCCCGCCGCTGCTCCCTGGCCACCCTGGAGGTCCGCCGGGGCAACGAGTCCGCCCTCAACCTCTACCGCTCGCTGGGCTTCCGGCCGGTCGGCATCCGCCCGAACTACTACGCGGACGAGGGCGAGGACGCGATCGTGATGGTCCTCGACTTCTAGTCCCCTAAGGGAGTAGAGCGTCCGGCCGTCGTCGCAGTCCCAGGTTTTTCGGGTGTGAGGGGATGCACCCGGGTCCTCTGGCCGGTTCAGGCCCAGGGGCAGGCCATGCTTGACACCCGGGGGGCCCTCCCTATACTCGCGGGCCTTTTGTGTAGCCTGTAGGTAGATATGCTCCGCTTTCGTGTAGCCGGACGCGGGGTTCCCACGAAGAAGAGGTTTCAGTGCCGACCATCAGCCAGCTCGTCCGCAAGGGCCGCGAGAAGCTCAACATCAAGGGCAAGAGCCCTGCCCTGAAGGAGTGCCCCCAGAAGCGCGGTGTCTGCACGCGCGTCTACACCACGACCCCGAAGAAGCCGAACTCGGCCCTCCGCAAGGTGGCCCGCGTGCGTCTCACCAACGGCATCGAGGTGACTTCCTACATCCCCGGCGTGGGTCACAACCTCCAGGAGCACTCGGTGGTCATGATCCGCGGTGGCCGTGTGAAGGACCTCCCGGGCGTTCGCTACCACATCATCCGCGGCACGCTGGACTCCGTGGGCGTTGCCGGTCGCAAGCAGAGCCGCTCCAAGTACGGCGCCAAGCGCCCGAGCTAGTCCGGTTCTCCCGCGCGTCGTTGGCGCGGAACACCTTCGCGGTACCTGAAGCAGTGTTGGACGCTGGCCCCACACCCTGGGGAGTGTCCCTGGAAGTTCCCAAGCAGTCGTTCTTGAAGCCCCTGAACAAGGCTTTCCTCCAGGCGAGGAGAGTGGGGCGTAAGGGAAGAGATGCCTCGTCGTCGCGTAGTCGCCAAGCGGAAGATTCTCCCGGATCCGAAGTTCCAGGACCGGCTCGTCACCAAGTTCGTCAACGACCTGATGCGCAAGGGGAAGAAGTCCATCGCGGAAGGCGTGTGCTACGGCGCCTTCGCCCTCATGGAGGAGCGCGCGAAGGAAGACCCCCTCAAGACGTTCAAGAAGGCCCTGGACAACGTCAAGCCCGTCCTCGAGGTGAAGAGCCGCCGCGTCGGTGGCGCCACCTACCAGGTTCCCGTGGAGGTCCGTCAGGACCGCCGCGTCGCGCTGGGCATGCGCTGGATCATCTCCTACGCCAAGGCGCGCGGTGAGAAGACCATGCAGGAGAAGCTGGCCGGCGAGATCATGGACGCCGCCAACAACCGCGGCAACGCGGTGAAGAAGCGTGAAGACACGCACAAGATGGCGGAAGCCAACAAGGCCTTCGCTCACTACCGCTGGTAGGTCCCGTCAGGGGCTTCGCGGTTGCCGCCCGGATGCGCTGCCAGCGTCCGGGCGGTTTTGTTTGTCAGCCCTGGCAGAAGCCCAAGAGACGTCCGGAAGGAACCGAGTCATGGCCCGTGAGTTCCCCCTCGAGCGCTACCGCAACATCGGCATCATGGCGCACATCGATGCCGGCAAGACGACCACCACCGAGCGGATCCTGTTCTACACAGGCGCCATCCACAAGATGGGCGAGGTGCACGAAGGCACCACCACCACGGACTGGATGGTCCAGGAGCGCGAGCGCGGCATCACCATCACCTCCGCGGCCATCAGCGCCTTCTGGGAGCGGATGGGCCAGCGCTACCGCGTGAACATCATCGACACGCCGGGGCACGTGGACTTCACCATCGAGGTGGAGCGCTCGCTGCGCGTGCTCGACGGCGCCATCACCGTGTTCGACGCGGTCAACGGCGTGGAGCCGCAGTCGGAGACGGTGTGGCGCCAGGCGGACCGCTACAAGGTCCCGCGCATCTGCTTCATCAACAAGATGGACCGCGTGGGCGCGGACTTCGAGATGTCCGTCGGCACCATCAAGGAGAAGCTGGGCGCGCGTCCCGTGCGCATGCAACTGCCCCTGGGCGCCGAGGACAAGCACAAGGGCGTCATCGACCTGGTCCGCATGAAGGCGCTGGTGTTCCAGGACGGGGAGCAGGGCAGCCGCTTCGACCTCCAGGACATCCCCGCAGAGTACCAGGAGGCCGCCGCCGCCGCGCGCGGGGAGCTGCTGGAGGCCGCGGCCGAGCAGGACGACACGCTCACGGAGAAGTTCCTCAACGGCGACGAGCTCACCGAGGACGAGATCCGCGGCGCCATCCGCAAGGGCTGCGTGGGGCTGAAGCTGTTCCCCGTGTTCTGCGGTTCGGCGTTCCGCCACAAGGGCGTGCAGCCGCTCCTGGACGCGGTGGTGGACTACCTGCCGAGCCCGCTGGACATCCCGCCGATCCACGGCAAGACGCCCAAGGGCGAGGACGCCATCCGCGAGACGCGCGACGACGCGCCCTTCAGCGCGCTGGCGTTCAAGATCATGAACGACCCGTCCTTCTCCTCGCAGACGCTGACGTTCCTGCGCGTCTACTCCGGGAAGCTGGAGGCGGGCACGGCGGTGTGGAACTCGGTGAAGGGCAAGCGCGAGCGCGTCAGCCGGCTCGTGCAGATGCGCGCGGACAAGAAGGACGAACTGACGGAGTGCTACGCCGGCGACATCTGCGCGGTGGTGGGGCTGAAGCTCGCGACCACGGGCGACACGCTCTGTGACGACAAGCAGCAGATCATCCTGGAGCGGATGGAGTTCCCGGAGCCCGTCATCGACATCGCCATCGAGCCGAAGTCCACCGCGGACCAGGACAAGATCATCCAGGCCCTGCAGCGGCTGGCCATGGAGGACCCGTCCTTCCGCGTGCGCACCAACGAGGAGACGGGCCAGACGCTCATCGCCGGCATGGGCGAGCTGCACCTGGAGATCATCGTCGACCGGCTCCTGCGCGAGTTCAAGGTGGACGCGAACATCGGCAAGCCGCAGGTGGCCTACCGCGAGACGGTGACCGCGACGAAGGAGGCGGAGGGCAAGTACATCCGCCAGACGGGCGGC
This sequence comes from Corallococcus sp. AS-1-12, assembly GCF_020036995.1. Classification (NCBI taxonomy): domain Bacteria; kingdom Pseudomonadati; phylum Myxococcota; class Myxococcia; order Myxococcales; family Myxococcaceae; genus Corallococcus; species Corallococcus sp. AS-1-12. Next base: position 142,216 of record NZ_JAIQDD010000026.1, read on the forward strand.
AAGGGGCAGTACGGCCACATCAACCTGCGCGTGTCCCCGAACGAGCCCGGCAAGGGCTTCGAGTTCGTCAGCACCATCGCCGGCGGCGCCGTGTCCAAGGAGTTCGTGGACGCCGCGCGCGACGGCGCGAGGGAGGCCATGCAGAACGGCCCCGTCGCCGGCTACCCCATGGTGGACGTGAAGGTGGAGGCCTACGACGGCTCCATGCACGACGTGGACTCGTCGGAGATGGCGTTCAAGATCGCCGGCTCCCTGGCCTTCAAGGACGCGGTCCGCGCGGCGAACCCGGTCCTCCTGGAGCCCATCATGGCCACGGAGGTCGTCACCCCGGAGGCGGCCATGGGCGACGTCATCGGCGACCTGAACGGCCGGCGCGGGAAGATCCTCGGCATGGTGCCCCGGCCCGGCGGGGTGCAGGCCATCCAGGCGGAGGTGCCCCTGGCCGCCATGTTCGGGTACTCGACCGACCTGCGGAGCAAGAGCCAGGGAAGGGCGACCTACACGATGCAGTTCAAGCACTACGCACCGGCGCCGAAGTCAGCGCTCAACCCGAGCTACTGACCTCCCGCCCGCAGGGGGAGCCGCCGGGCGAATTCTGTTGACGTTCTAGCGGCTTTGAAGCACACGCAGCACCCCTCGGAAGTTCTCCCGAAGTCCTATACCGCCGGGGTCGCACCGGCGGCGTCGTGAGGAGCGGTTCATGTCCAAGGAAAAGTTCGATCGCAGCCTGCCCCACGTGAACATCGGAACGATTGGGCACGTGGACCACGGCAAG
>NZ_JAIQDD010000027.1:0-122175 GCF_020036995.1 Corallococcus sp. AS-1-12
AGCTCCTGTCCCCCTTGTCGCTTGGCAGCCGGCCAACTGGCCTCGCTATTCCGCGCAGACCTCCAGTCGGACAGGTTCTGGCTCCTCGCTCCGGTGGGCGCCGGGTCGATTTCGGCTCAAGGATGCGAGCCCTTCGCGTCTGTCCGACAGGAATGACCCCGCGGGTTGGCGGTCTGCCGTCCTGGCGGGCAGAGGGGCCCCTGTCCTCGCGGACAGGCGGTAGGCATGGGGACGGACGGCGAGTGGATCCGCGCCGCTGGACCGCGCAGCATGCGGCCCCCGTCCCGGATGTCACCGGTGGGGAATAAAACCCGCATCTGGAAGATGGCGGCGGTCAGGCCGCCCGAGGTGAGCATGCGCAGGCTGTCATCCCCGTGGAGTGAGCTGGCATCCCACTACCCCGTGGTCGTCGTGGGGTCGGGCTATGGCGGAGGCATCACCGCCAGCCGGCTGTCACGCGCGGGGCAGCAGGTCTGCGTGCTGGAGCGTGGCCGGGAAATGCACCCGGGGGAGATGCCTCGCACGCCCGCGCAGGCGGTGGCCGAGTTCCAGCTCCACTGCGCCCCGGGCCAGGGCGACCTGGACGTGGGCAGCCCCACCGGCCTCATCGAGGTCCACCGCAACGGTGACGTGTCCGTCATCGACGGCTGCGGCCTGGGCGGCACGTCGCTCATCAACGCCGGCGTGACGATGCGGCCCGACCCCCGCGTGTTCGAGGACCCCCGCTGGCCCCAGGCCCTGCGCGACGACGTGCACGGCCTCCTGGAGGACGGCTTCACGCAAGCGGAGCTGATGCTGCGGCCCCTGCCGTACCCGGAGGACCACCCGCCGCTGCAGAAGCTCAAGACGTTCGGCATCTCCGCGGAGAAGCTGGGCGGACGGCTGACGCGGCCTCCGGTGGCGGTGACGTTCGAGGCGGGCGTCAACGCCGCGGGCGTGCGGCAGCCGGGGTGCTCGCTGTGCGGTGACTGCGCCACGGGCTGCAACACCGGCGCGAAGAACACCGTGCTGATGAACTACCTGCCGGACGCGCACGCGCACGGGGCCCGCATCTTCACCGAGGTGTCGGTGCGCGCGGTGGTGCCGGACGGCGCGAAGTGGCGCGTCTACTACCGCCCCCTCAACACCGGCCGCGAGCGCTTCGACGCGCCCGACGCCTGGCTCACCGCGGACCGCGTCATCCTGGCGGCCGGCACCATGGGCACGGCGGAGATCCTGCTGCGCTCGCGCGAGCGCGGCCTGTCCGTGTCCTCGAAGCTGGGCCACCGCTTCAGCAGCAACGGCGACGTGCTGGCCTTCGGCTACAACCTGGACATGCCCGTCCACGGCGTGGGCCACGGCGAGCAGGACCACGAGACGCGCGACCCGGTGGGCCCCTGCATCGCGGGCGTCATCGACCAGCGCGACACCGCGCGCCTGGACGAGGGGATGATCATCGAGGAGGGCGCCATCCCCGGCGCGCTCGCGTCGCTGATGCCCGCGGCGCTCGCGGGGGCCGCGGCGCTGGTGGGCGAGGACACCGACGAGGGCATCCTGGACTGGGTCCAGGAGCGGCTGCGCCAGGCGGACAGCTTCGTGCGCGGGCCGGACCACGGCGCGGTGGAGCACACGCAGACGCTGATGGTGATGTCGCACGACGAGGGCAAGGGCGAGCTGCGGCTGGAGCACGACCGCGTGCGCCTGCACTGGCCGGACGCCGGCCGCGACCCGCAGCTCACCCGCATCGAGGAGCGCCTGCGCCGCGCCACCGCCGCGCTGGGCGGCACCTTCGTGCGCTACCCGCTCTGGTCCGAGGCCTTCGGCAAGGAGCTGTTGTGCACGCACCCGCTGGGCGGCTGTGTCATGGCCGAGCGGGCGGAGGACGGCGTGGTGGACCACGAGGGGCGCGTCTTCTCCGGCGCCTCCGGCCACGCGGTGCACGAGGGGCTGTACGTGTCCGACGGCTCCGTGGTGCCGCGCTCGCTGGGCATCAACCCGCTGCTCACCATCTCCGCCGTCGCCGAGCGCGCCTGCGCCCTGATGGCCCGGCGCCACGGGTGGACCATCGACTACGCGCCGCTGCCGGAGGCCTCGGCGCCCCAGGCCCCGGGGCCCGTGGGCGTGCGCTTCACGGAGACGATGCACGGCTTCCTGTCCGGTGACGTGAAGGCGCCGCACCTGGAGGCCGGCGACCCGGAGCGCGACGACGCCACGCCCCTGCGCTTCGTGCTCACCGTGACGGCCGACGACCTGGACGCGACGCTGCGCGACGAGCGCCACCCGTTGAAGCTGATGGGCACGGTGACGGCGCCGGTGCTGTCGTCCCGCCCGCTGGTGGTGACGCGCGGCGAGCTGCGCCTGATGACCCGCGAGCACGCGCGGCCGGGCGGCCAGCGGATGGAGTACCTGCTGCACCTGCTCAGCGAGGCCGGCGAGGCGTACTACCTGGAGGGCTACAAGGACCTCTACGACGACCCGGGCCTGGACCTGTGGAAGGACACCACGACGCTGTTCGTGTCCCTGCACCGGGGGGCCGGACCGGAGGCGCCGTGCATGGGCCGGGGCTTCCTGCGGCTGACGGCGGAGGAGTTCGCGCGCCAGCTCACCACCCTGCGCGTGCTCAACGCCCGGGACGGCGTGCAGCGGGCGGAGGCCCTGGCCCGCTTCGGCGGCTTCTTCTTCGGCGCCCTCTGGGACACGTACGTCCGGCGCGTGGCCGCCTAGCAGTCAGGCAGCCGGCGGACAGTGCGGCAGTCCGCGATGACGTGCCCTCCGGGGCGGGCATGGGCACCCTGTTACCCACCGGGACCGACAGGGAGGAACCCCCCATGGCTGAAGACCGTGATCCGCAGCGCCGCACCGGCGCACCCCAGGACGAGGAGCACGCGGAGGAGCGGCGCGAGCTGTCCATCGAGGAGCGGCGTGCGCGGCGCAGTGCGATGCGGGCCAGTCAGACGTATGCCCGCTTCATCGACCACCTCTGTGACAGGGGCGGCATGTCCCCGAGTGTCGCCCAGCAGGCGGCCGTCTCCGTGCTCTGCGGGCTGGAGCAGCGCATCCAGGCGGAGGAGTCCCACGACCTGGAGGCGCAGTTGCCGCGCAAGCTCACGGAGCTGTTGCACCGGTGCGAGCGCCACGACGCCGAGCCCCGTCCGTCCAGGTTCGGCCGCGACGAGCTGCTGAAGCTGGTGGGCGAGGACCTGGCCCTGAATCCGGACGCCGTGGAGCCCGTGGTGCGCGCGGTGATGGACGCCGTCCGTCATCAAATCAGCGAAGGCGAGGCGGAGGACGTGAGCGCCCAACTGCCGGAGGACATCCGCCACCTTTGGCTGCCGACGATGTGAGGCCGGCTGTTAAGGTCTCCGGCACACGCTTGCCGGAGACCGCGCATGGCCCTCGATGATGACTTCAGCGCCGCCCAGAGCCGGGTGAAGACGCTGTCCAAGGCCCCCTCGAACGACACGCTGCTGGAGCTGTATTCCCTCTACAAGCAGGGCACGGAAGGGGACGTGCAGGGCAAGCGCCCCGGCATGCTCGATATCAAGGGCCGCGCGAAGTACGACGCGTGGGCCGGCCGCAAGGGGCTGGCGAAGGACGCCGCGAAGCAGCAGTACGTGGCGCTCGTGGACAAGCTCCTGCGCGGGTAGACACGGCCCCTCATGCCCCCATGGCTCCGGATGGCGCTGTTCCTCGTGCCGGTCACCGCGCTGCTCGCGCTGGCGCACGTCTACCTGTACCGCCGGCTGGTTCGCGACGTGACGCCGAGCAGGGGCCTTCGCCGCGCGGGGATGGGGCTCTTCGCCGGGGGGCTGGTGGGCTCCCTGGGCGCCCGGATGGTCGGGGGGATGTTCTCCTCCGACGTGGCGTGGTGGACGGGCATCGCCCTGCTGGTGTGGATGGGGCTGGTGCTCTACCTGTTCATGTTCACCCTGGGGCTGGACGTGGTTCGGGGCGCTGTCACGAAGGCACGCAAGCCTCCGGAGCCGCCGTCGCCCGAGCGCCGGGCCTTCCTCGCCCGGGGGCTCGCGACGGGGGCCACCGTGGCGGGGGCGACGGTGAGCACCTTTGGCACCTGGCGCGCGTTCCACCCGCCGGACGTGCGGGACATCCCGGTGCGGCTGCCCGGGCTGCCCAAGGCGCTGGAGGGCTTCACGCTGGTGCAGCTCACCGACATCCACATCGGCGGGGTGTTGCAGCGCCGCTTCGTGGACGAGCTGGTGGCGCGCGCCAACGCGCTCAAGCCGGACCTCATCGCGGTGACGGGCGACCTGGTGGACGGCACGGTGCCGGAGCTGGGGCGCTACGTGGGCGGCTTCGGCGCGCTCAAGGCCCGGCACGGCGCGTACTTCGTCACCGGCAACCACGACTACTACTCCGGCGTGGAGGCGTGGACGCAGTTCGTCCGGGGGCTGGGCATCACCGTGCTGCGCAACCGCGCCGTGTCCATCGGGGACGCGGGCGCGTCCTTCGACCTCCTGGGCGTGGACGACTGGAGCGCGAGCCGGTTCGGTGAGGCCGGGTATGACCTGGACGCGGCGATGAAGGGCTTGAGGCCGGACCGCGCGTCGGTGCTGCTGGCGCACCAGCCCTCCAACTTCGAGGTGGTGGCCCAGCGGGGCGTGGGGCTCCAGATTTCAGGCCATACGCACGGCGGGCAGATGTTCCCGGGCAACGTGCTGGGGCAGCTCATCTGGGGGGAGCAGAACGCGGGGCTGAGCCGGTTGGGCGGCTCCCACCTCTACGTCAGCCGCGGGTGCGGCTTCGTGGGGCCTCCCATGCGCGTCGCCGCGCCGCCGGAGATTGCCCGCATCATCCTGCTGCCGGGCTGAACAACGGCTCACGGCTTGCGGTGGGCTCCGTCCAGGAGCAGGCCGTCTTCCTGGAGGATGGTGGGACCGGGACGGGGCCGGCCATACAGGAGCCCCGAGGCGATGCGCAGCGGCGCGGCCCAGGCGGGCTCGTCGCGCACCAGCACGTCCTCGCCGCCGATGCGGACCACCATGCCGTCGGGGGCCACCACGGAGAATCTCAATGGCCGGCCCAGCGCGGCCTGGAGCGCGGCCATGGTCGTCTCGTCCTCCTGCGAGAAGGCCAGCGGGCCCTCCGGGTGGCTGTGGGTGATCTCCACCAGCGTGTCCCGCAGGCTCCAGATGGCTTCCCACCGGGGGCGGGAGTCCGGCAGCGCCAGGGGGTCGTCGAAGGAGTCGCCCCACAACACCCGGTCCTCCGGTCCGATGAGCAGGCACACCTCGCGCGTCGTCGACATGAAGTCCTTCCTCCCGAATGGCCCGTACCGACGTGGGGGAAGGGCCCTGCCCGACAACGCGGGTTTCAGGCGTGCCGGGTGATGACCAGCGCGTCCGTGTCGATGGCCTCCTTGAGCACGGACGGCAGGCTCTCCAGGGTGACCCGGTGGTCCGCGCCCGCCAGGCACACGCCCGCGTCGCGCACCCGCAGCGTCGCGGCCTCCACCACCGTGACGAAGCGCTCGCCCATGAACGTGTAGATGACCTCGAGCAGGCCGTCCCCCAGACGGCGGTGGTCCAGCAGCCGCGCGCCGGCCTTGTCCAGCGCGCGCTCCACCCGCATGTCGGCCTCGGACTCCGCGCGCCAGCGCTCCTGGCGCGCGGGGCCCCGTCCGGTTCGCGTGCCGGCGCGCGCCGAGGCATCCCGCCGCGCTTCCCACGCCTCGCGCTCGCGTGCGGACGGTGTCACCCCGCGGACCCGCTCCGGCCCGGCCCACGCGGCCTCACGGACGTCCGCGCCATGAGGGGGCCGAGCCGAGCCGGGCCCCTGGCGCATCCGCGTACGGGCCCCGTCGCCGTGAAGGACCTCCCAGCTTTCGCGCTCACGCCCTGACAACGCCCGCCCGACTTCGCGTCCCTCCGCGTCCCGCCAGACCTCCGGCGTGCCGGTCTCCTGCGTCCACGCGCGCGCCGCTGCTTCGCGCCGGGCCTCCTGCTCCGCCTGCATCCGGATGAAGCGCGCACGCTCCTCCGCCAACCGGCGCAGGCAACGCTCCGCCTCCGCGCGTCCCTCGCGCGCCACGTCGAGCACCCGCGCACGGGCCTCCACCGGCGCGAACGGGATGCCCGTGGCTCGCGACGCCGTCTCCAGCACCGCGAAGCCGAACGCCGCGCGCAGCGACGCGCTCACGCCTCGCGCGTCCCCCAGCGCACGGTCCTCCTCCAACGCTCGACGGGCCGTCTCCTCCGCCTCGCCCTCGAACTCCACGCCCTCGAAGAGCAGCGTGCCGTCATGCCAGCGGCGCGCCGTCACCGGCGACAGTCGCGGAGGCTGCTCCTCCGGCATCAACGCCAGCGGCTCCGCCACCGCGCCCTCGCGCACCAGCCGCGTCCCCCAGACATGGCCCCGCACGCGCGGCAGCGCCTCCATCCCTTCGGGAGACGCCGGCTCTCGCGCGGTGGCCTCGCGGCCCTTCACCTCGAAGCGCCACCAGCCCGGGGCGACGGGACTGGTGACGCGCAGGCGGCGTGAAGGCGCGTCCACGGTCCCGCCGCCGAAATACGGCAGCACCGCCGACTCCACCTTCCCGAGCAGCTTCCGGTAGTCCACGCCCCTGCCTCCTGCTTCACGCCGCCTTCAAGAGCGGCGTGCTCATCACCCGGTCCACCCAGCCGGACTGGCTGGCCCCCGCCTCGCGCGGAGCGTCCATCAGCGCCTGGAGCACGCGCGGCACCTGGTAGGGGTCCGCGAACTGCCCCACGCTCACCTCGCTGAAGGGCACGCCCAACTGCTTCGCCCCCGAGCGCACCGTGTTGCCGCGCGCCCCCGCCACGCTCACCAGCAGCGCCAGGGCCGCCACGCTGTAGCCACACGCGTGGAAGGCCCGGGCGAACTGGTCCCCCGCCTCGCCCGCCTCGTCACCCACCACCATCACCACCAGCTTCGCCTCCGCCGGGATGCGCACCCCGGCGCGGTGCAGCGCGTGGACGCCGGCCGCGTGCACCGTGCCGCCGGACGCCTTCAGCCCGGACAGCATGTGCTGCACCGCCGTGCGGTTCGCCGCCTTGGGCCGCAGCACCGTCCCCATGGTGTCGAACGCCGCCACGTGCAGCTTGTCCATCGGGAAGCCCGCGAGGATGCGCGACAGCGCCTCCTTGGACTGCTCGATGGCGCCCTCCATGGACCCCGACTTGTCGATGAGGAACATCACCCGCACGTCCGTCTCCGCCGTCGCCTCCGCCACCGCCTTCTTCACCGCGTTGTCGCTCGCCTCCTCCAGCTTGCGGCGCACGTCCTCGCTCCGGACGTTCTTCGCGATGTTCAGCGAGCGCTGATCCGTGGCGCTCGCCACCGCCCGCTCCCAGCGCGCCTTCACGGACGGCTCCTGCAACAGGCCCAGCTCCTCCAGCGTGGGCGTCATCAGCCGCAGGTCGCGGTCCGACAACGACGGCAGCAGCGTGGCCAGGATGGCGGGCGTGAGGCCCACGTCCTTCGGCAGCCGGCCCACGACCTCCTTGTAGGAGAGCCGCTCCAGCTCAATCCACTCGCAGATCTCCGCCTCGGAGAGGCCGTCGAAGCGCTCGCGCTTCACCAGCGTGAGCCCCCGCAGCCCCACCTGCCGGTGGCCGCCGTCCGCCTGCTTCTGCTTCCAGCCGAGCACCTCGAAGAAGCCCTGCGACTGGGGCTTGTAGCCCGCCTTGCGCGCCAGCTTCTTCAGCGTCTCCTTGTAGCCCGCCTTCACCAGGCCCTGGAGCATGGGCAGGTTCGCCTCACGCGCGGCCAGCCACTTCTGGGCCACGCGCTTCCAGCGGCCCAGCGGCGGCTTGCGCGACGCAGGGTCTCCGAAGCCCGCGGCGCGGTTGAGGCGCGCGATCTCCGGCGTCTCCAGCAGCTCCGCCACGCGCAGCACGGCCTTGGGCGTGAGCATCCGCGTGGAGCGGCGCACGTAGTGCAGCACCATGGCCTCGCCGATGGCGCGGTAGTCGTCGTCGTGGAAGGCGATGGCGCCCTGGCCGTCACGCACGGGCTGGCCCGCGTGCTCCTGCACCAGCATCAGCGCGCAGGTGGCCACCTTCAGGTCTCGCCAGTCCGTCTGCGTCAGCGCGTACGACGCGAAGTGCGCCATCAGCGTCGGGTTGAGGCGGTGGAGCTCCAGCAACTGGCCGTACAGCTTCACCGCGGCGGGCACGAACAGGCCCGGCGCCACCTTGCGGCCGTGCGCGCGCGCCTTGGCGTCCGCGTTGGCGGCGGCCACCCAGGTGCCGTTCACGTCCAGGCCGGGGCGGTGGTGCCACAGGTGGGCGGAGCCGCCGAGCACCACGTCGAGCAGGCGCTCGGCGGGCCCGCGCTGCGTCTCCGGAAGGGTCGTCTGGGTGCGAGCGGTCATGGCGGTCGTCCCCCTTTCGGGGCAGAGGCATGCCCGGGAGGGCTGCCTGGAGTTGGGAGGGAAAAGGTGAGCGCCCGAGTGAGGAAGCCGGAAGGCTGAATTACGAATTCAGTGCCGGACCGCCGGCGGTCCCCCCGCCTTGCGAGCGGAGGGGTGGAGTCGAACCACGGCGTGTAGGGCCTCTTCGGCCGGGCGCTCGAAAGCGATGCGCCCCTGGACGCCCCCTGGCCGGAATCCTGACGGCGCCATTTCCAGGCCTTTTTCCGGGGCCTTGCGCGTCCGTCCGGACCTCCATGGAGGCGACCTGCCGCGTCATCCGGGGGCTTCTGGAAAAAGCGTGTCAGGAAACGCGGGGGGCCGGAGTCGGGGGTTCTGGTAACCAGTCGGAGGCTGTTCGCGGATGCAACGTGTTAATTTGCCGCGCCACATCCCCGTAACCCAACCTCCCGGGACGAGGACCTCCCGGGACAGCCTCCAGGGTCTTCCGGTGTACGAGCAGCTCACGGATGAGGAATTGTTCGCGGAGGTGACCCGGCGACGCGCCACGGGCGAGGCCGTCGGGACTCCGCTGGGGGCCCTGTGCGCGCGGTGGGCGCGCCCGGCCCGTTACGTCATCGGCAGGATCCAGGGCAGCTACGGCCGCGGTTCGCCGGCGGACGCCGACGAGCTCTTCCAGGACGCGGTGGGGAAGTTCCTCGACCGGGGCCTGGACCAGTTCCGGGGCGTGTCCGAGCAGATGCCGGGCAGGAGCGCGTCTCCCAAGACGTTCTTCCTGCGCATCGTCAAGCACGTCGCCATCGACTTCTACCGGCGGCACCGGGAGGAACTCGCGCCCGCGCCGTCGTCGCCCGATGACGTCATGGAAGAGACCCCGTCCGAGGTGGCCCGGGCGGTGGAGGGCGCACGGCGTCGCGAGGAGCGCGCCGAGGCGCAGGAAATGTACTGGGCCGCCTACGCCAGGCTCCAGCAGGAGCATCCAAAGGAGGCTTCCGCATGGGAGCTCTATCACCACGAGGACGTGGAGGATCACGAGGAATGCGCACGCCGTTTGAACATCAGCGTGGTGAACTCGTACAAGCGCGTCAGCCGCGCCCAGGCATACCTGCGTCTGTACCTGCTGGAGTTGCAGCGGGACGGAATGCCGGAGGAGCCGTCGTGACGTCTCGCGGGAGTCTGAAAGCTTCCGCCTCGCCCGGGATGTCGCGATGAAGGGCGACGCGCTGTCCCGCTACCAGGCCCGGTACACGCGCCTGGGCGCGGGCCCCCTCTCGGTGGGTGAGCTGTTGGAGGTGGTGGGGGATGTGCTGCGGCGCTCGGACCGGCTCGGCACCCACGGGGTGGAGGAGGCCTTGAAGGGCCTGGGCCGCCCCGAAGTGGAGGCCTGGCTTGGCCAGCAGAAGCCGCAGGCGCTCCAGCCGGTGCTCCTGCGCGCCGCCGAGGAGTCGATGGAGGTGGCGCTGGGCGAGGAGGGTGAAGAGGCGGAGCTGTGGCGCGCGTCCGCGCTGGAAGGACTGGCCGCCCGGGACCGGGCCGCCTCCGCCGCCCGCGCGCTCGTCACCTGGGAGCTGTTGAAGGGCCCGCTGGAGGGGGACGCGGCCGCCGCTCGCGAGCGCTTCCTCGGGGCGCTGGGCCACCTGGACTCCGCGCTGCGCTCCCGGGCGCGCTGGTTCATCCCGCTCAACGCGGAGCGCCGCGCCGAGCGCGACCTGCTGGACCCCGTGGAGCGCCCCGGCGCCTGGTGGTTCTCCGCGAGGGCCGGCTGCGATGACCTGGTGGCGTCCTGGACGGGCCGCCCCATGAAGGACCCCGAGCACCTGAAGGACTGCGCGAGCTGCCGCGCGGACCGGGCGGACACGGCGGTGGTGGATGCTCCCCCGCGTCGCCACCTCACCGACGACGAGCTGTGGAGGCTGGACTCCGGCGAGATGGGCCGCGAGGAGCGCGAGCGCGTGGAGGCCCACACGGCCGGCTGTGGCGAGTGCGCCCAGGCCGTGCTGGCGCTGGAAGAGGGCGACGCCGCCATCGACGAGGCGCTGGAGCTGGATGAGGAAGGCGCGCAGGCCCCGCGCGCGGCGCGCGACTCCCGCGCGGACGTGGCCCGGCGCCCCGGCGCGGCCCGCCTGCCGGAGCACCGCGAGGTGCTGGAGGAGCGGCGCGACTTCCGCGTGGTGCTGGTGCGCGAGCGTCAGCGGGTGAGGCTGCTGGTGCAGCCCCTGGGCGCGAGGCCCGTGACGGCCGCCGTCTTCCTGTCGCCCGGGCGTCCGTCGCTCAAGCCGACGCAGGGACCGGAGGGGCTGTCCTTCGACCTGTCCACGGCGCTGGCCACCGGCGCGCACGCGGCCCACCTCACGGTGCAGGCCGGGCAGGAGACGCTGGAGCGCGACTTCGCCTTCTGAGTGAAGCGCGGAGCGGCGGAGGGTGGGAGCCTTCCGCCTGCGCTCCGCCTCACTGGAGCTGCGAGGAGGGCACGTCCCGGCCGGACGCGTCGTAGGGCTGGGTCGAGCGCACCGGCAGGCGGGGCGGTGGGATGGGGCCCCGCGAGGCGCCGGCCCGCACGCCTCCGGACAGGAACGCCGCCACGAGCTGCGTGAGCGGCGGCCGGGTGGCGAGCGCCACGCCGCACACCTCCAGCCACTGCCGTTCGAAGCGCCCCCGGGTCTGCCGGTACGCGTTGCAGCCCTTGGGCGTGGAGGCGCTCAGGTCCCGCTCGAAGTGCTGCTCATCGGTGCCCCAGCGGATGCGGAGGGAGTCCGGCGTGAGCCGGATGCGCAGCGGCTCTCCGCCCCAGGTGCCCTCGATGAGGGTGGCGGAGCCGCCGGCGCGCACCTTCACCGAGAGGTCCCGCTGCTCGTAGGTGCCGTTCACCTCGATGCCGTGCTCGAAGAGCTCGTCGCCGAACTCGCCCTTCCACGAGGGGCCCTTGCCGAGCACGAGCGGCGTCGCCGTCTGCACGCGCCGCGTGTCGAACCAGGCGGTGCCGACCCGGCCCAGGGGCGCGTTCGCCGTGGGCTGGGGGCCGTCCTCCAGGCCCTGGGGACCGGAGGGCAGGGGCTGCGGAGGGGAGAGCAGGTCCGTGGTCTTCACCGACGCGTCCACCGTCTCGAAGCGCACGCCGCCGAGCCACGCCTGGCCGGTGCCGCTCATGATGAGGCCCGCCATGATGGTGGTGGCCTCCTTCGGCACGTCCAGCACCACGTCGTAGCGCTTGCAGCCGTGGGTGCCCACCAGCGCGCGCGACTGCATGTTGTCGAAGGCGAGCGGCTGCCTGGGGTCCGCGCCCTCCACGCGCATCCACAGCCCCGCCCAGCCCTTCACGTCCTGGTGCCGCACGGCCGCGGAGAAGCGCAGGCGCTTGCCCCGGAAGTCCTGCGCGCTGAAGGCCTGCATGAACGTGCCGAAGCTGTCCGTGGCCTGCGTGCGCGAGCGCAGGAAGGCGCTGCGCGCGCCCTCGCACGGGGAGGCCTCGTCCACGCCGGCCTCGTAGTGCTGGGGCGCGCTCTCCGTGACGTACCAGCCCTGCGGCAGCTTCGTCCGAGAGGCGTCCGGCGTGGCGGGCATGCCGCCGGATGAGGCCGGAGCCGCCGCGCCTGGCTGGGGCGTGGACGCGGCGGTGGCCGTCGTGACGGAGGCCACCTCCGCGCCGGACTTCGCCGCTGGGGTCCGGGGCGGGGGCGCCGGGCTCGGCTTTGGCGCCGCGGCTTCGGGCGTGGCCGCCGCCGTGGACGCGAGCGCCGTCGTGGCGACGGCGGGCGGAGTCCGGGCCGCCGCGAGGGGCGCCCAGAGCGCGAGCAGCAGGCCGGGGATGCGGGTACGGAGCGTCATCACGGAAGTCCTCACAGGGCGGCCGGCCGCGAGCTCAGCGCCACCTGCGTCAGCCCGCTGGACGCGTCGTAGCGGGGGACCTCGCCCTGTCCACCGGGGTGATACACGAGCAGCCCGCGCGCGCTCGCGGACCTGAGGCAGTGCTCCTGCGTGGCCAGGTCCGGGCACGCGACCACGATGTCCCGGGGCGCCTCCTCCGGCTCCCGCGCCGCGAGGACCGGCGCCTCCACGGGCGTCACGGACGGGGAGACCGCTTCCCCTCCGGGCCTCAGCAGCAGGAGCGCGGAGGCCGCCACCGCGACCAGCGCCGCGGCGACGGCGGCGGGGCGGTGCCAGCGGGCGGGGCGCACGACGACAGCGTCTCGCGGCGTGGCGGCGGCGATTTCGTACAACTGCTCCTCCAGCAGGGCCTCCTCCTGGAGCAGCCGCGCGCACGGCTCGCACGTGAGCGTGTGGGCCTCCAGCTCCGCGCAGGCTTCGGGCGGCAGCGCGCCCAGCAGGTACTGCTCCGTGCGGTCGCGGGTGAGGTGGGGCGTGGGCGCGGTCATGGTTGTTCCTCTTCGAGCGCGGTGCGCAGCTTCTTGCGGACCTCGCACAAAATCTGTCGCACGCGCTGGACGGACAGCCCGACGCGGGAGGCGACCTCGGCATGGGGAAGCCCCTGGCCGTCACAGGCCAGGAGGAAGACGTTGCGCGCGCCCGGGGACACCTGCTCCAGCGCGTCCCGGGCCCGGGCGAGCTGCTCCTCCGACACCAGGCGCTTCTCCGCGGACTGCGCGGGGTCCACCGGCTGCTGCCGCTCCGGCAGGTCCTCCACCGTGCCGTCCACCGACTCGCGCCGCGCGCGCCGGGCGTCATCCGCCGCGAGGAACGCCGCCTGCGCGAGCGCGAGCGCCGGCAGCCGCAGCTCCGTGAGCAGGCCCCGCTGCTGCTGCTGGATGAGGCGCGCCCAGGTCTCCTGCGTCAATTCCTGGGCCCGGTCCACCCGGATGCCCCGCGCGAGCAGCGACACCACCACCCGGCGCTGGTGCCGCGCGATGAGCGCGTCCCACGCGGCCCGCTCCCCGGAGAGCGCGCGCCGGGACAGGGCCTCCTCGTCCGGGGCCGCCGGCCGCGCGGCCCTGCCTGTGTCCTGCCGCGACTGGAGGGTCGTCATCCCCAAGCCCTGTACGGCTGCATCCATGCCGTCTTCCCGTTGCGCGCCGCGCTCGTCCCCCGGAGGCCGTTCCTGCCCCGGGCTTCCAGGGAAACGCGCCTCCAGGCCGGACATATCGACGGGAATGGGCAAGGGGGGCCCGGGGTGGGGGGATGTCAGTTGGTGGCGGGGCTCTCGCCAGAGGCCCACGGCTGGTTGGAGACGCGCACCACGCCCTGGCAGCGGGCGCACACCCGGCCTTCCGAGTCCATCAGCTTCGCGGAGGCGAAGAGGGTGGACGGGCCGCCGTTGTCGATGACGGCCTCCACGCGGAGGTGGTTGCCGGTGGCGGGGCGCTCGAAGCTCATGGAGAGCTGGACGGTGGCGCAGCGGCGGGTGGGGTCCCTGAGCGCCGGGGTGCAGCCGATGGCGAAGTCGAAGAGGGCGGAGAGCACGCCGCCGTTGACGGCGGAGGCCCCCAGGCCGCCCCGGTGCTGCGCCTGCACCTCCGGGAGCTCCACCACCACCATGCGGCCTTCGGGGAAGGACATCCGGGCGCCGAAGTGGCGCAGGGTGAGGCTCTGGTTGAAGAGCTCCGCGAAGCGGTCGAGCTGGGCCTGGGACGGGCGGGACGGGGTGTCGGACATGGGCGGTGGGGCCTTTTATAGCCCACGCTCCTGCCCGTCCCGAGGGCGGACGGCCCGGCGGGCGCCAGGGCTGGCGGAAGACCCGGCACCGGTGCGCGAAAGACGTTAGAAGGCGGGGTTCTTCCCCCTGGTGGAACCCTCCGTGAACGCCCACGAAACCGCCCTCCTCGAAGACCTCAACCCGCCCCAGGCGGAAGCCGTGCTCCACGGCGACGGCCCCCTGCTCGTGCTCTCGGGCGCCGGCAGCGGCAAGACGCGCGTCATCACCCGCCGTGTGGCCCACCTGGTGAAGGTGCGCCGCGTCTTCCCGTGGCGCATCCTGGCCGTCACCTTCACCAACAAGGCCGCGCGCGAGATGCGCGAGCGCCTCACCCAGTTGTTGGGCGCGCAGGCCAACGACCTGGTGGTGAGCACGTTCCACTCGGCCGCGGCCATGATTTTGCGCCGCGAGGCGGAGGCCGTGGGCCTGACGCGGTCCTTCGTCATCTACGACGACGGCGACCAGCTCAACCTGGTGAAGCGCGCCATGCGCGACACGGGCGTGGAGCCGGTGATGCAGCCGCGCGAAATCCTCCACCGCATCGACCAGGAGAAGAACGCCGCGCGGCTGCCGGAGGACATGCGCGTGGAGCAGGAGGACATCCGCGGGCAGATCGTCAAGCGCGTGTACGCGGGCTACCAGAAGCTCCTGCGCGCGGCGAACGCGGTGGACTTCGGGGACCTGCTGCTGCTGCTCGTGAAGCTCTTCCGCGACCGGCCGGACGTGCTGGACCGCTACCGCACGCGCTTCACGCACGTGCTGGTGGACGAGTTCCAGGACACCAACCCCGTGCAGTACGCGCTCCTGCGGCAGCTTGCCCCGCCGCCGTCCGCGAACCTGGTGGTGGTGGGCGACGACGACCAGTCCATCTACCGCTGGCGCGGCGCGGACGTGGACAACATCCTCCAGTTCCCCAAGCAGTACCCGGGCGCGAGGGTGGTGAAGCTGGAGCAGAACTACCGCTCCGACCAGAACATCCTCACCGCCGCGCACGAGGTCATCTCCAAGAACCCGCGCCGCATGCAGAAGAAGCTCTGGAGCGAGCGGCCCAAGGGAGAGAACCTGGAGCTGCTGCTGCACCGCGACGAGCGCGCGGAGGCGCAGGAGGTGGCCCGGCGCATCCTGGCCGTCCAGCGCGAGGGCTTCATCAAGTTCTCCAGCATGGCGGTGTTCTACCGGACCAACGCGCAGAGCCGCGTGCTGGAAGAGGCGCTGCGGCTGGCGCGCGTGCCGTACCAGTTGGTGAGCGGGCGCAGCTTCTACGACCGCGCGGAGGTGCGCGACGCGTCCGCGTACCTGCGGCTGATGGTGAACCCGCGCTCGGACGCGGACCTGCTGCGCGTGCTCAACGTGCCGGCGCGCGGCATCGGTGACACCACCGAGGAGCGGCTGACGGACTTCGCGAACGAGCAGGGCCTGAGCCTCTACGAGGCCCTGGGCGAGCGCCACCGCATCCCGTCCCTCAACGCCACCGCGCAGAAGCGCCTGGGCGGCTTCCACCAACTGCTCCAGTCGCTGCACGCCTTCTCGCTGACGGCGAAGGACGCGGCGGGCGCGGTGGACCAGATGCTGAAGGAGACGAAGCTGGTGGAGACGCTCGTCGCGGAGGGCAGCGACGAGGCGCTCACCCGCGCGGAGAACTTGAAGGAACTGCTGGGCGCGGCGCAGGAGTTCGACCTGAAGCGCGCGGCCGACATGGTGGCCTCCGCCCAGGCGGCGGAGGCGCGCGAGGAGGAGGCGCCGGAGGGCGTGGACTCCGCGCCGCTCACCGCGGACATCCCGCCCCTTCAGTCCTTCCTGGAGCAGATCAGCCTGGTGGGCGAGGCGGACGCGGAGGTGAGCGAGGGCCGCGTGGCGCTGATGACGCTGCACGCGGCCAAGGGCCTGGAGTTCGACGCCGTGTTCCTCACCGGCCTGGAGGAGGGCGTCTTCCCGCACTCGCGCGCGCTCAAGAGCGACGACCCGGACGGCGGCGAGGAGATGGCCGAGGAGCGCCGGCTCTGCTACGTGGGCTTCACCCGCGCGCGCAAGCGGCTCTTCGTGAGCCTGGCGCAGTGCCGCTCCCTCTTCGGTGAGCTCAAGTACAACCCGCCCAGCCGCTTCCTCGCGGACGTGCCGCAGGCGTTGTTCGGCTTCAAGGAGAACGACCTGCCGCCCCCGCCGCGCGCCGCCGCCATGCCGCAGCGCCGCCGCAACTGGGACGATGACGAGGCGGGCCCGCGCGTGGACCGCAGCTATTCACAGGCCTCGTCCGACATGGACGGCGTGGGCGGCGACGTGCGCGGCATGCGCGTGCGCCACGAACAGTTCGGCTCCGGCCGAATCGTCGCCGCGGAGGGGTCCGGCCCCAACGCCAAGGTCACCGTGGAGTTCGGCGGCAACGTGGGCCTCAAGCGCGTCATCGCGCGCTTCCTCATTCCCGGTTGATCCGGTGCCGGCGGCGGTTTCCAGTATTCGTGTGAGACGCCGCCTGCCCGGCCGGGGTGCGGATTGACTTCCAGACGTATCCCCAGTGGGATGACCTCCAACGAACGGAGGCGCTTCCCCCCATGGCGCAACGTCGACGCTGGAGGAGTTCCGCGCTGCTCGCGGCCTCCCTGAGTTTCCTGACTGCCTGCGAAGGCCAGATTTCTGACGCGGCGAATCCGCGCGATCCGGGCCCTGGCGGGACGAACAAACCTCCCCCGGCCGGCGTGGAGCAGCCGGCGCGCTCGGTGCGCGTCGCGCGGCTGACGCATGCGCAGTGGGTGAGCAGCGTGAAGGACCTGCTCAAGCTGGACGCGGCGCCCACGGCGCTGGCGCAGTCGTTCCGCGCGGATCCGTCCCAGAGCGGCTTCCTCTTCGACAACGACGCCCGCGCGCTGTCGGTGGACGAGGCGCTGTGGGGCGCCTACCAGCGCGCGGCGGCGGACCTGGCCGGGCAGGTGGCCACGGACGCGACGAAGCTGGGCAAGCTGCTGCCGGCGGGGAGCACCACGGACGAGGCTCGCGCGAAGGCGTTCGTGGAGTCCTTTGGCCTGCGCGCCCTGCGCCGCCCGCTGGCCGCGGACGAGGTGGAGGCGTACCTCAAGCTGTACCGCGAGGGCCCCAAGGCGTACCCGACGATGGCCGCGTTCCAGGGCGGCCTGCGGCTGGTGCTGGAGGGCTTCCTCCAGTCGCCCCTGTTCCTCTACCGCGTGGAGCGCAGCACGCAGGCGGCGGACGGCAAGGTGCCGCTGGACGCGTTCGAGGTCGCGTCCCGCCTGAGCTACGCGCTCTGGAACTCCATGCCGGACGACGCGCTGTTCGCCGCCGCCCGCGAGGGGTTGCTCGCGAAGCGCGAGGGCGTGGCCGCCGAGGCGCGCCGGATGATGGCGGACCCCCGGGCGCGCGGCGTGGTGGACGCGTACCACCAGGCCGTGTTCGACGTGCCCCGCTACGCGAGCATCCGCCCCAACACCACGCGCTTCCCCAACGTCACCGCGAAGCTGGCGGAGTCCGCGGCGAAGGAGAACGCGCTCTTCGTCCAGGACGTCGTCTTCGGGCGCAAGGGGCGCTTCGCGGACCTGCTCACGTCGCGCGACACCTTCGTCAACGACGAGCTGGCGCGCATCTACGGCCTCACCGGGACGTTCACCGCGGACTTCGTGCCGGTGACGCTGGACGGGGCGCAGCGCCGGGGCGTGCTCACGCAGGTGGGCTTCCTCGCGTCGCACGCGACGTCCATCGACCCGGACCCCATCCACCGGGGCGTGTTCCTGTCGGAGCACCTGCTGTGCCAGAAGATTGGCGCGCCGCCGGCCAACATCCCCGCGCTGCCCGCGCCCAACGGCCGCACCAACCGCGAGGTGGTGACGTCGCACACGGAGGCCCCCGGCACGGTGTGCGCGTCCTGCCACGCGACGCTCATCAACCCGCTGGGCTTCCCGTTCGAGAACTTCGACGCCGTGGGCGGCTACCGCACGACGGACAACGGGCACCCGGTGGATGCCTCGTCGGCGCCGGGCATCGGCGGACAGCAGGTGTCGGTGAAGGACGCGCTGGACCTGGCGGACGCGCTCGCGACCACGCAGGCGGTGCACGAGTGCTACGCGCGCCACTGGGTGGAGTTCCTGAGCGGACGCCCCGCCGCGGCGGAGGACGACGCGCTGGTGGCGCGGCTGGGCAAGCTGTCGCAGTCCGGGCAACTGTCCATCGTGGACCTGGTCGTCGAGGTCGTGACGGGCGTGGGCTTCGTGACTCGCCACCCGGAGGAGCTGCCGTGAAACTGAGCCGTCGACGCGTGTTGCAGGGCCTGGGTGGGGTCATGCTGGGGCTGCCGGTGCTGGAGGGGCTCTTGCCCCGCAAGGCCCAGGCGGCGGATGCGAGCGCGCTGCCCTTCGCCATCTTCCTTCGCCAGGCGGATGGCGTGGCCGCCGCGCAGAGCACCTCCGAGCTGGGCAACGAGCCGGAGCGCTTCTGGCCGGAGCCGCTGGGCAACCTCACCACCACCACGCTCGCGGGCAAGTCGCTGGTGGAGCTGGCGGACCACCGCGCGCGCCTGCTGGTGGTGCGCAACGTCAACATGAAGGACTACAACTACGGGGACGGCCACGCCCGCGGGGCGCTGCAGTGCCTCACCGCGCGGGGCCCCGCCGTGGAGGGCGCGGGCGGCGACTCCGAGGCGTCCGGCGAGTCGCTGGACCACCGCATCGGCCGCGAGCTGAACCCGCAGAAGCGCGACTCGCTCTACCTCTACGCGGGGCAATCCGGCGGGTGGCTGGGCGGCCCCTGCATCTCCCACCGGGGCAGCGCTTCACGCCGGGCCGCGCTGCACGACCCGTGGGTGGCGTACCAGACCATGGTGGGCGGCCCCGGGGGCCTCACGCCGGAGGCGCGCGAGCAACTGCTGGTGCGCCAGAAGAGCCTCAACGACCTGGTGTCGGGCCAGTTGAAGGCGCTCCAGTCGAGGCCGGAGCTGAGCAGCACGGACCGGCAGCGCCTGGACCTGCACCTGTCCAACGTGCGCGACCTGGAGGTGGCGCTGAGCTGCCGCGCCCGCGCGGACGAGGAGCTGCGGCTCCAGCAGCAGGCGCCCGGCTACAACAGCACGGACGGCGACGAGGTGCTGGCCACGGTGCGGCTGCACATGGACATCGCGGTGCTGGCGGTGGCGTGCGGCACCACGCGCTCGGTGGCCATCCAGGTGGGCAACGGCAACGACAGCGCCACGCGCTACCGCGACCCCACCACGGGGCAGTTGATGGAGAACTTCCACTACATCTCCCACCGCCGTGCGTCGCATGACGCGTCCGGCGGCATCATCGCCGGGTCGGACGTGCTGCACTCGCGCGTGGACGCGCAGTTCGCGCAGACCTTCAACTACCTGCTGGACCAACTGGCGGCGTACACCCTGCCGGACGGCAAGAAGCTGGTGGACCAGGGCGTGTCCGTCTGGTTCAACGACCTGGGCAACGGGCCGGCGCACTCGGCGCGCCACATCCCGTTCATCCTGGCGGGGAGCTGCAACGGCTACCTCAAGCAGGGCGTGGCGGTGACGGCGGCCGGCGGCAGCAGCAACCCCAACCTCAACAAGATGCTCAACACGATTGGCGCCGCGGTGGGCCTGAAGAACGCCG
This sequence comes from Corallococcus sp. AS-1-12, assembly GCF_020036995.1. Lineage (NCBI taxonomy): Bacteria > Pseudomonadati > Myxococcota > Myxococcia > Myxococcales > Myxococcaceae > Corallococcus > Corallococcus sp. AS-1-12. The sequence goes on from NZ_JAIQDD010000027.1 coordinate 19,574, forward strand.
CCGGGGGGCCGCTGGATGACTTCGGCGACCCCACGCTGCCCAAGGGCCTGCTGACGGAGCTGCTGGCCTGAGCGGCCGTTGACCCGATTCGCCCTGGCCTTTCCTCCTTTGTTTTCGAACAGAGGAGGAAGGGATGTTCCCAGCAATCCGCAAGGCCTTCACCGCGTCGCTCGCTTTCGTCTCCCTGCTGTCCGCCGGTCCAGCGGCGGCGCACGGCTCCATGGAAGTACCGCTGAGCCGCGTCTATGGATGTTTCAAGGAGGGGCCGGAGAGCCCCAGGTCCGCCGCGTGCACGGCCGCGGTGCAGGCCGGTGGGACGCAGGCGCTGTATGACTGGAATGGCGTCCGGCAGGGCGCCGCCAACGGGCGTCACCGGGAGCTCATCCCCGACGGCAAGCTGTGCAGCGCCGCCAATGAGAGTCACAAGGGGTTGGACCTGGCGCGCACGGACTGGCCGTCCACGCTCATCACCCCGGACGCCAACGGCCGCTTCGAGTTCGTCTTCCACGCCACCGCGGTGCACGCCACGGGCTACTTCCAGCTCTTCGTGACGAAGGAGGGCTACAACCCGGCGCTGCCCCTGAAGTGGTCGGACCTGGAGTCGACGCCGTTCTGCAACGTCACCAACGTGTCCGCGGTGAACAACCGCTACCGGCTCGACTGCCCCTTCCCGGCGAGCCGGACGGGCCCGCACGTCATCTACGCCATCTGGCAGCGCGCGGACAGCCCGGAGGCCTTCTACGCCTGCACGGACGTGAAGTTCAGCAACACGCCGCCCCCGCCGGCGGCGTGGAAGGAATTGGGCCAGGTGCAGGCGCGCGAGGACCTGCCCAAGTCGAGCAAGGTGACCTTCCGCCTCTTCGACAGCGCGGGCGGCGACGCCGAGTCGCATCCGCTGACGCTCGACGCGGCCACGCCCGCGGCCACGTGGATGTACCGGCTGGCGCAGCAGGTGAACGCGGGCTCCAGCCGCGTGCAGGTGGGCGTGCTCCAGACGACGGGCGTCGTGACGCCGGTGCAGGACGCGCTGGGCAACCGCGTGTACGCGAAGGAGACGGGCTACGCGTTCCAGGTGGACATCGAGAAGCCCTCCACCGGCGGCGGGACGGCGCAGTACAAGTACCCGGCGGGCATCGACAGCTACACGGCGGGCACGCTGGTGGAGGGCACGGACGGGCTCCTCTACCGCTGCAAGCCCTTCCCGTACTCCGGCTGGTGCAAGGGCGTGGCGTCGTACTACGCGCCGGGCACGGGCATCGCCTGGCAGGACGCGTGGGAGCGCGCCAACCAGGCCTCGCGGCGCTTCAGGGGGGCCCTGCCTCCACGGTGAAGGTCACCTCGCCCCGGGGGGGAATCAGCACCTTCCGGGACGTGAAGAGGGGGCCTTCGGCCGGGTCGGCCGCGCGTGCGTCCAGCACGTACTCGCCGGGCTCGACGCCTCGGAGGACGAGGGTGCCCCCCGGGGCGACGTCCTGGTAGCGGGTCATGTGAACCCCGGGGCCCGGCTCCTTCAGCGAGATGAGCGCGGGCAGGAGCGTGCCGTCCGTGTCCCGGGCCAGGAGCCGCACCGTCGCGGCGCGGTCCAGGGCCACGGTGAGCGTGTCCACGCGGGCCGTCACCTCCTGCTCGAAGGGACGCGTGTTCCGGCTCCGGAGGTCCAGGGTGAAGGGCGGCGGCGGCAGTTGCGACAGGGTGTAGACACCGTCGCGAAGGGGGACGCTCCGGGGGCGTGTCATCGCGCGGGTCACGTCGGGGTTCCCTGGCGCGGTGAGGGTCGCCCGGAAGGAGTCCAACTGGGACAGGACCTCGCCCGTCTCCGCGTCGTGGAGCTCGAGCCGCAGCGTCCAGCCGGGGTCGAGTGTCAGCACGCCCAGGTCCAGGTCCACGCCCTCCGTCAGCGTCACGGCGCGCTCCAGCGGCATGAAGCCGGGGGCCTCCACGGTCAGGTTCGCCGGGCCCCCATCGGAGAACGGAATGTCGAAGGCGCCGTCTGGCGAGTCGTTGGGCTGTTCGACGTACGCAGGGCCGGTCACCTTGAAGGACGTGACGGCCTTTCCTCCGGGTTCCACGACGCGGCCCCGGATGCGTCCGTCGCGCTCCAGCACGAGTCGCAGGGGCGCCTCGCTGGAGTCCACCCCGAGGCCACCGGTCTCCGTGTCGGGCTCGCCTCCCTGGGAGCGCCCGGGACGGAAGGTGTATCCCGCCAACTGGGCCCACACGACGTAGCGGGGGGCCACGAGCCCGCGCAGCGTGAAGCGTCCGTCCGGGCCCGTGCGGAGGCCGGCGGGCCCCTCGTCCGGGGCGTAGCGCCACGCGGAGGACGCGCTCTCGGAGCGGTCCGCGGTGATGACGACGTCCGCGAGCGGCTGGCCCTTCCCATCCACCGCGATGCCGGAGCGCTCACGGCCTGCTTCCAGGCGCAGGGACACGTCCCGGTGTTCACCCGCCTGGAGGGTGACGGGCTGGGACACCGATGCGTCCATCAGGTCTCCCCGGACGACGGCGCCCAGCAGGTAGGTGCCCGGGGCAATCCCTTGCAGATGGAAGCGGCCCTGTTCGTCCGTCAGGGTCTGCCGCGGCTCTTGGTAGGGCGCGTCCTCCTGCGCTTCCGCCCCCAACGTCACGGTGGCTCCCCTCAGCGGCAGCCCCTGGGGGTCGGTGACGGAGCCGGACACGGAGGCGCCCCGGTCCAGCACCACGACGACATCCCGCGAGGGGACGCGCACCGCGAGGGTTTGAGGCTGGAAGGACGGGTCCTCCACGGACAGCTCCCCTGTCCCCGCGCGCTTCACGTCCAGGATGAAGTGCCCGTTGGCATCCGAGCGCCGGGCGCCGCCCGCGTCGATGTCGTCGCCCTCGCCCAGGCGATGGCCTGACAGCGACAGGAGGATGCCTTCCAGCGGAGCGCCCGACGTGTCGACGACGCGGCCCTCCACGCTTTGTGCGCGCTTGAGGGTGAAGTCCAGGGGCGCCATGCGCTGCTGGAGCTTCTGCGCGTGCTGCTCCACGTCCAGGTGATGGGGCGCGAGGATCCGGAAGGTATGCGGCCCGGGCCGCGTGGGGCCCAACTGGTAGCGGCCCCCGGCGTCCGTCACGGTGGTCGCCTCGGCGGCGACGGGACCGCCGTCCTCGCGGTAGGTCTCCACGCGCGCATGGGGGATGGGCTGGCCCGCGTCGTCGCGCACCGTGCCCGTGACGAACACGCCGGGCTGGAGCCGCAGCTCCACGTGCTCCACGGGCGGCGTCACGTCCAGCGTGGCGAACGCGCCCCCGGACTCCGCGGTGAGCTGGTGGAGGACGGCGGGCGCGGTGAAGCGGAAGCGCCCCTCCCCATCGGTCGTGGTGCGCTGGGTGGACGCCGTCGCGCTGTCACCATCGAGGTGCACCAGGATGCCCGGCACCGGGGCTCCTTCCGGAGAGCGGACCTGCCCCGTGACGGGGAGCGCGCGCGCGAGCACCACGGTCGTGAGGGAGGTGAGCGAGTCGAGCTTCGGCTGGAACCACGGGGACCGGCCCTCCGCGGTGACGAAGGCGGCGTAGTCGCCCTGGGGCAGGGGGCCCACGATGAAGCGGCCCTCGGCGTCGGTGGCCCCGTCGAAGAAGCGCGTGTGCCAGCGGGAGACGAGCGTCACCCGCGCGTCGGGGATGGGTGTCTCGCGGTCCGTGTCCGTGACGGTTCCCTCGAAGAGGATTCCCTGCTCCAGCGTCAGCGTCACGCCGTCCGAGCCCACCTCGACGCCGCCCTGTGACACCGCGCCCGTGTCGCCCAGGGCCCAGAGCGTGACGTGGCCCTCGGGCAGTCCCTCCAGCGCGAAGTGGCCTTCCGCGTCCGTGGTCGCCTCCGCGAACACGGGGGCTTCGCCGTCGCGGACCTCCACGGACTCCCACTGCATGCGCTCGGCGTCGAAGCTGCACGCGTCGCTCTTGAGGAGGGGCGCCCGCGCGTCGTCCTGGCCCGTGGTCGAGGGGCAGGGGCGCTCCGACAGCGTGACCCCGGGCTCCACGCGGGAGGCGGAGACGCGCACGCCCGCGGCCGGGCCGTGGGTTCCCAGCACGTGCCCCGTGATGCGCGCGGTGCCCGCGGGACTCGGCGGCGTGGTCACCCGTGCCGGCCGGGCCACCGGCTTCCGCGTGGGCGACCCCGTGGGCACGGGCGAGTCCTTCGCGGACGCAGGCGGCTCGGTGTTCCACAGGAGGAGGGCGAGGAGCGCGACGACGGCGAGCGCGACGGCTCCCAGCCAAGGCTTCAGTCCCCCAGGTCTGCCATTCCCCATGCGCGGCAGGATAGCGGGCCCCTGCGCCGTGCGTCAGCGCGCGAAGGGCCGCCACACCGGCTTCATGTCGCGGGACACGCTGCCTCCGGCGGGCACGTCCAGCTCTTCGCGGTGGATGCGGTCCCCTTCGCGGTTGCGCGCGAGGACGGTGTAGTGGCCGGCGGGCACACGGCGGAACGTGACGGACATGCCGGTCCATTCCTTCACGGGATGCTGCTGCATGAACAGGTGATGGAAGTCCATGCGGCTGTCGGGGAGGGGAGCCTGTCCGGACAGCAAGAACGCGGTGTCGACGTCCTCTGGCAGCCGGAGCGTGACGGTGGTGCCCGTGCCCAGGGCGTCGAATTCGAGCGTGACGTCGCCACTGCTGGGGATCCGCACGGCGCGGGGCTGGAAGAGGACGTCCGCCGACCGCTCCTCCGCCCAGGCCTCCACCGTGTAGAGCCCCGGGGGAATGGCCCTGAGCGTGAAGTCACCCGCGGGGGGCCAGCGTCGATGCGTCGTGCCATCGGAGCGCGTGAAGTGGAGCCGGGCCTTCACGGGCTGGCCTTGCGCGTCGCGGGCGTGGCCCGTCACCCGGGCGCCCTTCTCGAGCGAGAGCGTGGTGCTGTCCTGCTGCGCGCCCACCGTCACGCGCAGCGGCAGGTGGACCTGGGTGTCCACCTCGAGCGTGCACGCCGTGGTGGGCAGCCGCTCCAGCAGCAGTGAGCCGTCCTTCGCGGGCACGACTTCCGTCGGCGTCCGGAAGGAGGGGCCGTCCGCGACGCCGTCTTCCTCGACGTGATGGCTGACGGCCACCGTCACCTCCTTGCCTGAGTCGTCGCGAACGCGTCCGGTGTACGGCGCACCCGTCGCCGCCTCGCGCAGGAACACCCTCAGGGTCCTTCCCCGCGTCAGCAGGAGCGTGCCGAGGTCCACGTCGTCTTCTCCGTCCGGTGTGACGGTGCGGTCCACCGGCGCGAACCCTTCGGCCTGCACCACGATCCGCTGGGGGCCGCTGGCTTCGTACAGGGGCCGGTCGAAGCTGCCATCCGGGGTCGTGTACGGATGGCCATTCACGTCAAAGGACTTCAGGGGGGCTCCGCCCTCCGCTTGCACCCGGCCCCGCACATGCGGGATGCGCCGCAGCACCAGCCGGACCTCCGTGGTGTCCCGGTCCAGCACGGCGAAGTCGGTCCCTTCAGGACGGACGCCCTGCGAGGTCTGGACGTCCAGGGCATATTCATCGAGCGTGGCGGTGAGCTCATGGCGGGCGGCGGTCAGCGAGCGCAGGATGAAGTGGCCTTCGGCATCCGTGTGGACCCCCACGGTGCGCTGCGCTCGTGTCCTGAACCGTTCGCCACGGTAGAGGGGCCGGTCCGCGTCCAGGATGTTCGCGCGGATGAGGACTCCGTGCAGGGGGCGACCCTGGGACGTCACGACGACGCCCCGCAGGGTCCGGCCTTCCTCCACCCTCAGCGTCACGGACGGCGCCTCTCCCTGCTGGACCTCCAGCGGTCGCGAGGCGTTGACATCCACGTCCCGTCCTGGAACCAGGGCCTCCGCCACGTAACTGCCCGGAGCCACCCCCTGGAGCGTGACCTGGCCTCGCGCATCGGTGACAGCGGCATGGTCTGACTCGCCGCGCGCATCGCGCTTCCAGAGTGTCACCAGGGCGCCCCGCACCGGCGCACCCGCCGCGCTCAAGACGGTGACAGCGACGCTCGCGCCCCGGCGCAGCACCAGCCGTACGTTGTTCGACGGAAGCGTCACGGTGAAGCGCTGGGGGATGAAGGTCGCGTCCTCGACGTCCAGCCACGCGGAGCCCGCCTCCTCCGCGTCCAGGAGGAAGCGTCCGGCTTCGTCCGTCACGGTCAAGTCCGTGATGGCACCCAGGTAGGGGGGCGACGGCCGGCCCCGATGCAACTGCACTTCGAAGCCCGCGAGCGGCTGGTCCGCTTCGTCGACGAGGACGCCCTCCACGGAGACGGCGCGAGGCAGGGTGAAGTCGAGCGAAGCCTCGTCCTGTCCGGGTTCCTCGTACTCCACCGTCTTGTCGACGTGGCGCTCGGCGTGGGCCCCCACGAAGAGCGGCAGCCGGAACAGGGGCCCCAGCCGGTAATGGCCTCGGGCATCCGTGACGGTCCTGCCTCGCTGCGACGGTGCGGTCTCATTGCCGTGAAAGGCCTCGACCTGGGCGCCGGGAATCGGGTTTCCGGCCTCATCTCTGACGGTGCCCTGGACGACCATGCCGGGCCCCAGCGTGAGGATGATGTCCTCGCGCGGCTCGGTGCCCAGGTGCGCGAAGCCGTCGTGCGCCGGGGACTCCGCGAAGAACTCGGCGGACATGCCTTCAAGGGAAGGGAAGGAGAAGCGTCCCTGCGCATTTGTGAGGGCGGTGCGCCATTCGGGAGTGATGCTGGGCAGGAAGAAGCGGACGGAGACTCCGGGCGCGGGAGCTCCCTTCGCCGTCAATACCGTGCCCGCGTGCTTCGCGGGGCGGTAGAGGAGGAAGGTGGTCTTCAGCGGATCCGCTTTCACGCTCAGGAGCGGACTGAACCCCGGGGCCGTGATGAGGATGCCATGGTCGGCCGGCGGTACCGGCCCGATGCGGAAGCGTCCATCCGCGCCACTGGTCGCGGGAAAGAAGCGCGTGTGTTCCAGGGAGAAGACGGTGATGCGAGCCCCCGCGATGGGGTTGGCTTCCGGCACATCACCCAGGACCACGCCCTCGAAGAAGAGACCTTCGTCGAGCACGAGGACCACGCCCTGCTGACCCGTCGTCACGTCCGGGATCATCGCCACGCCCTGGCCGCTGGAGGCCTGGAGTGAGACCTGCCCGTCGGCAAGGCCATCCAGGACGAAGGTGCCGTCCTCCGCGCTGGTGGTCTCCGCGACGATGGGGGCTTCTCCCTCGCGCTGGTCCACCTGGTCCACGAGTTCGTCGAAGGCTTCGTTCCAGCACTGCGTCAGCCAGCGCGAAGACGCAGCGGACGCATCCTCGGAAGGGGGACACGAGCGCTCCGACAACGTGACCTCCGGCTCCGCGCGGGATGCGAATACGCGCGCGCCCGCGACAGGGCCCCGCGCGTCACGCACGACGCCGGTGATGCGCAGCGAGCCCTCCGCACGCGGAGCCCGCAGCGGAGCGAAGCGCGCTCTCGCGTGCCCTGTCTCCGCATCGCGAGCCCCCGGATTCGAGGATGCGTCCTGGCCTCGCGGCTCCCGGAAGGACACCCCGGCCACGCCCAATCCGAGGACGAGCACGGCGGCCCACCACCACGTCTTCCTGGCGCGCATGTGCCGCCAGGATAGCAGCGGGTGTCAGGGCGTGGCGAAGCCCACCGCGCGCGCCTCCACGCGCTCGGGAGTCGGCTCCTGCCGGAAGGAGACCCAGGCCTCCCGCTGGGAGTGGCGTGGCACGTACGCCAGCACGAACTCCGCCTCCTCCTTCGGCTCCTGGCCGCCTCGCGGCGACACACGCACGTGGACCTCCTCCGCCGCCGAGTCGCCGTGGTTCGTCACCGTGACGGGCACCCGCCACTCCCTCGCGTTCGCGCTGGCCACCGGCGTGCCCACCCGCACGGTCAGGTCCGGCGGACCGCTGCTCGTCGTCCACGCGTCCACCGCCAGGTAGCCCATGACCAGCGCCACCAGCACGCAGCTCGAGATGAAGACGACGCCCTCCAGCCAGTTCCAGTTCGCCTTCATGATTGGATGAGCAACCTCCCCGCCGAGGCCCCCAGCGTCGAGGCCAGTCCCAGCACCACCACCTGCGCCACGCAGACGCTCAGTCCGTTGCCGGTGAACCGGCCGAAGAACCACAACACCAGGGCGCTCGACAGCAGCGCGACCGCGTACGTGACGAACGTGCCCGCGAACACGTCCCTGCGCAGACGGCGGCGCGTGAAGCGGTGCGCGCGGGTGAAGTCGCTCTGGAAGAGGATGAGCCCGCCCAGCAGCAGCGACAGCAGCGCGAGCCCCAGCAGGCACCCGGGCTGCGTCTCCACGGCGATCATCACGATCTCCTCCGTGGGCGCCACGTTGGCCGCGAACAGCACCGCGCCGCAGAGCGAGATGACCAACTGGCCCGGGACGTGGTCCGCGGACTCCAGCCGCTTCTGGTCCTCTTCTTCGTTCTCCTCGCGGTGCTGGCCGCCCAGTTGCGCGGTGCCCACCGACACGCCGATGGCCACCGTGCCGGCCTCCACCACCACCATGCACACCGCCTCCTGCAGGGACGTGCCCTGGCCAATGCGGCCAATGAGCACGAGCACGGCCGTGGACACGAGCAGCCCCAGCCCCAGCTCCTCCAGCGAGTCCGTGAAGACGTCGAACCAGGACACGTCCCGCCGGAAGCCGCCGTAGCGGTTGTATCCGAGCAGCAGCACGTACGTGGCCACCAGGTAGCCCAGCACGTTGCCTGGATGGGACGTGAAGCCCGCCCACCACACCTCCATCGTGTAGAGCAGCGGCAGGCTGAAGAGCAGGCCCCCCGCGATGCCCCGGCCGTATTCGCGCAGGGAGTCCGGCACCGGTCTGCGGCTGCGGGGCCCGTCGGCTGTGAGGCGGTCGGCCATCTCAGGCCAGAGTCCAGGTTCGCTTTCCGGGGAGGGAAGTGTCGCGCGCATGGCACCGGACAATCCCCGCCGCGCCAGGGACGGGCCTTCCCTCCGCGGGGCTATATTCGCCACCGCCCATGACCGAGCGTCCCGCCCAATACATCCTCACGCTGTCGTGCCCGGATCAGCGCGGCATCGTCCACGCCGTCTCCGGCTGGCTCACCGAGCACGGCTGCAACATCCTCGACAGCGCCCAGTACGGCGACCCGCGGACGCGGCTGTTCTTCATGCGCGTGCACTTCGCGGATGAAGAGGGGAAGGCGGAGCCCGCGGCGCTGCGTGAGGCCTTCGGGGCGCTCGCGGGGCGCTTCGCGATGGAGTGGCACCTGCACGACGCGGCGGAGAAGCCCCGCGTGCTGTTGATGGTCTCGAAGATCGGCCACTGCCTGAACGACCTGCTGTATCGCTACCGCAGCGGCATCCTGCCGGTGGAGATCCCGGCCATCGTGTCCAACCACCGGGACTTCTACCAACTGGCCGCGTCCCACGACATTCCGTTCCACCACCTGCCGGTGACGCCGGAGAACAAGGAACGGCAGGAGGCGCGCCTGCTGGAGCTGGTGCGCGAGCAGCGCGTGGACCTGGTGGTGCTCGCCCGGTACATGCAGATCCTCTCCGCCGGGACGTGTGATGCGCTGCGCGGGCGGCTCATCAACATCCACCACTCGTTCCTGCCCAGCTTCAAGGGCGCGCGGCCGTACCAGCAGGCCTACGACCGGGGCGTGAAGCTGATTGGCGCGACGGCCCACTTCGTCACGGGCGACCTGGACGAGGGGCCCATCATCGAACAGGACGTGGAGCGCGTGGACCACACGCTGTCGCCGGAGGCGCTGACGGCGATGGGGCGCGACGTGGAGAGCGTGGTGCTGGGCCGCGCGGTGACGTGGTTCGTGCAGCACCGCATCCTGCTCAACGGTCACAAGACCGTGGTGTTCCGCTGAGTCAACCGGCGGGGCACGCGGCGCCCGCGCCGAGCACGTCCGCGTCGTGGTGCACCCGCACCGCGCCGGACGCCTCCAGGTGGCGCACGAACAGCGAGCCGAAGACCTCCGTGTTGCCGCTCAGGTTGAGCTGGGCCTGGGGCGCGTAGAGGTTGCCCGCGAGCGTGCTGCCCGCGGAGATGTCCAGCGCCTGCGAGCCCGCCACGTAGACGCGCACCCGCGAGGGCAGGGCGGCCGAGCCCAGCGTGAGGTCGCCGGACACGATGAATCCTCCCGAGAGGAAGAGGTCCAGCTCGCCGGGAGGTTGCACGTCCACGGTGAGCGCTTCCTTCAGGTCCACGCCGCCGGGGATGAACAGCGCGGTGCGGCCCCGGATGCGCAGCGTGGCGTGGCCCGGCCCCGCGATGCGCGTCAGCAGGAAGCGGCCACAAGGCAGCTCCAGCACGCGCTCGCCGGTGACGTCCGTCAGCGTCGCCGGGTCCAGGTCGATGGCCGCGTTGTCGTTGTCCACGGTGTGGTGGGCGATGAGCGCGGCCGGGTCGAAGCGGGAGCCCTCGTCGCAGTCACAGGGGATGACCGGGGGCACGGGCTCACGGCGCAGTTCCGACGCCTGTGCCGGGCCCGGGGAGAACTCCGGAGGGACGGTGAGCACGCCGCCCACGGTGAGCGCGGCGAGCCCGATATCCCCGTTCACCCGCGCGTCACCGGCGACAGTGGCGGTGGCGCCGGGGCCGGAGAGGGGGCCGTTGCTGTCCAGGCCACCGCCCACCGTGAGAGGACTGCTGAGCTGGACGCCGCCCACCTGGAGCGAGCCGCCCACCGTGACGCGGTCGTTCGCGGACAGGACGCCGTTCACGCCCACGTCGCCGCCCGGACTGCCGGGAGCGTAGGGACCCGCGCTGCTGCGGAACGCATCCACGGTGAAGGGAGCACTGAGGGACAGACCCTCGCAGGAGCACGCCGCGCGGAGGAACAGCCTCTGCGCCAACTGGCCGCTGCACACCTGCGGGCCCGCTGCGGGGTTCCCCAGCAGGAGTGGAGGTCCGCTGTCCGCGCAGTGCGCCGCCCATTCATCCGGAACATCGGTCCCCGCGTCGGGCGAACGCAGCGTGGCCACCGGATCATCCACCGTGCAAGAGGCACCCATCAGCGCGGTCCAGACCACGAACCCTGCGACGCGGAGCCGCATGGGGGCGTCACCGTGAAGCGTCATACGAGGAGTCCTCCTGCCAGAGCCAAGGGAGCCTCGTCAGGCCAATGCGCACAGCCCATGGGCCCCAGGCCCGAAGCGGCCAAACCTGTCCGACAGTCGGACCGGTTTCCAGGGCTCGGAGGGCACAGGCGCGCCGCCCGCCACGCCAGGCACTCGGGCTCGGAGCGCCCCAAACCTGTCCGACAGTCGGACAAGTTTCCATTGCTCGGAGGGAGTGGGCGCACAGCCCGCCACGCGGCGCACCCAGGAACCGACGTTCCTCCGAACCTGTCCGACAGTCGGACCCGTTTCCACAGCTTGAAGGGCGCGGGCGCGCCGTCCGCCATGCGGAGGCCCGAGACGGCGGTTTCCTTCGAAGCTGTCCGACAGTAGGACCGGTTTCCACGGCTCGGAGGGCGCTGGCGCGCCGTCCGCCACGCTGGGCCCGAGGAGGGGGCGTTCCTTCGAAGCTGTCCGACAGTCGGACCGGTTTCCGCTGCTCGGCCGGAGCGGTAGCCCCCTGCCCCCAGCGGGTGACGAGGCGGGTCCGCTGGAAGACCTCTGGGGGAGCGCGCTGGCGCGGCCCAGACCTGTCCGACTGTCGGACAGGTTCGCGCTGCTCGCCGCGGACAGGGCGGCCCCGCAGGGTTCTCACCTTCTCATCCATGGGGCGGACTTCGTGTCCGAAGGTTTGGGAGAAAGGCCGTGCCTTGGCGTTCGCAACCTCATGGCGGTGACAGCTCCCGAAGCCGCGCGCGCGACGCCGCGCTCAGCGGTGAGTCCGGATGCAGCGTGAGGAACTCTCCCAGCGCCCGGGCCTCCGCCGCGGTGTCGCCCAGCGCCCGGTGGGCCTCCGCCATGCCGTGGCGCGCCTCCGGATCCAACATGCCACCGGGTTGCAGCCGCACCGCGTCCTGGTACTGACGCAGGGCGCCTCGCGCGTCACCCAGGTGCTCCAGCCGCAGCGACCCCGACGCCACGCGCGCGACGTACGCAGCCAGCGACGATGGCTCCGCGCGGATGACGCGCAGGTACAGGCCCTCCGCGTCCCTCCACTTGCCCTCGGACCGGAGCGCGTTGGCCTGCCGCAGCAGGTCCTCCGGCTTCGATGATTCCTTCACCGTGATGCTCGGACGCAGCGGCCGGGGATGCTCGATGACGAAGGGCTCGGGCGGCGCGGGCGGGGGCAGGGGGACCGGCTCCAGCGTGGCCATCCGCGTCGGCTCCGGCACGGCCGGCTTCAGCACCTGCGGGGGCGGCTGCTCGGGCCGCGCATAGCGCCACACGGCGGCGGCCGCGGCCCCCGTGAAGACGAGCGCCGCGCCTGCCATCAACCACACGGGAGGCCGCCTGCGTCTTCGCGGAGGCTCCGGCGCCTGCTGGAGCGCCGCGTCCAGCGCCGCCTGGACGAGCGCGCTCGACCGCTGCCGGGACAGCCGCCGCGCGGGCCCGCTGCCGTTGTCCAGGGGCCGCAGCAGGTCGTCCAGCGGCTCACCGTCACCGTCGCCGGGGGGGCGGGGGCTCATGACGACTCCCCCTCGGGTGACTCGCCGTCCGAGGCCAGCGCGCGCAGGGCGGTGCGTCCCAGGCGCAGCCGGCTGCGCACGGTCTCGAAGGGGACGCCCAGCTCTGTCGAAATCTCCTGCACGCTCAATTCCAGGACGTGGTGCAGCACCAGCGCGTGCCGCTGCTCCGTCGACAACCTGTCCAGTAACGCCACCAGGTGACGGCGGTGCAGATATTCGTCCGCCGGCGCTTCGTCGGATGGCACCGCCAACAGCTCCACCGGGTCCCCACTGTAGCGGGCCTCGCGTCCGCGTGAACGCTTGAGCCACGCGAACGTGGTGCGCACCACCACCCGGTCCACCCAGCCGTGGAAACGCCCGTCGCCGCGATAGGTGGGCAGGCCCCGCACCAGCGCGATGAGCGACTCCTGGGCGATGTCCTCCACGTCCGAGTCCCCTCGCACCAGGTAGCGCACCAGGTTGCGCACGCGCGGCAGCAGCTCCAGGAGCAGGGACTCGGTCGCGTCGCGCTGTCCCCGCATGGCCGCCGTCAGCCGGGCGTCCTCGCCCCGGGGCGCGACGGTCGCATGTGAGCCCGAGCTCCTCATGCCCCCCAAGGAGAAGGGACGCCGCCAGATCGGGTCATCGGTGCTCACGGAAAAATCACCATCCCCACTCCCAGGCGGGGACGCACGGACGCCCCGTCCTCCCGGAGCACGAACTCGCCGTCCACCGAGTAGCCCAGCCGGGGCCGTCCCAGGAGCACCTCTCCCGACAGCGCCACCTCCAGCGCGAGCGCCGGCGCCACCCGCCACGCCACGCGCACCGCCGGCCCCACGACGAAGGCCGCGACCATCCGCGACGGCGTGGGCTCCACCTCCGCGGCCCGGGCCTCCGTGCGCCGCCAGAAGGCCACGACCCCCGCCCCGAGACCCACCGTGCCTTCCCACGCGCCCGCCTTCACGAAGGGCACGTCCGCCCACGCCAGCACGGCGCCCTGCATGAGGCGGATGTCCGCGTACGCGTCCCGAAGGTGCACCGGCAGCGCCGCCAGCACCTGCGCGCGAAGGCGAAGCTCCCGGCCCGCCCATCCCGCGCCCACGCTCAGCCCCTGCTGTCCCCAGGCGTGATACCCGTCCAGCGCCGCGTGCATGCCCACCTGGACGAAGGCCCCGTCCGCCGGAGCCTTGGCCACGGGAGCCTCGGCTACCTGAGCTCTGGCCACCGGAGCCTCGGCCACTGGAGCCTCGACTACCTGAGCTTTGGCCACCGGCGCCTCGGCCACCGGCGGCGCCACCACGGGCGGTGGGGGAGGGGGCGCGACCACTTCGCCCAGCGGTTCGCCCGCGTCCACCGCGCGCAGCGCCGAGCGCACCGCCAACGCCAGGGCCTCCGCGCCCACGGACCACGTCAGTGTCTCCGGCGCGCCCTCCACCCGTGCGCTCCTCACGAACAGGTGGCCCGTCTTGGGCGCCGCCACCGACACCCGCAGCGCCGCCCCGTCGCGCGTGAACCACAACACCGCGCGAGCGTCCCTGCGCGAAGCCAGCCGCTCCGCCTCACGCCACGCCCCACCAGGGCCCGCGTCCATGGACCGGCCTGCCTCCACCTCCAGCACCACCGGCAGGTCGCTGCTCTGCCCCCGCACCCGCTCCAGCAGTGCGCGGTCCTCGGCGGACACCACGCGCGCGACCACCCGCCACGGCCCGTCCGCCCACGCGGGGCTCCACAGGCCCAGCACCACGGCCAGCACCACCACGCGCTGCCTCGCCACGGCCTCCAACACGGACATGCCGTAAAACCTACCTTCCAGGGAATTCTTCTGGAAGCACCGCGCGGTGTGGATCTCCTGTCACGCCCGGATGGGGACGGCGGGAGGGCGGAGGCCCCGCGCGCCGCTTCTCCCGGGCCGCCCGGGTGGGCAGGCGTGGAGGATGTCTGTGTTTGCCCGGGCGGCAGTCAGCGCGGGCGCTGGAGTCGTCCTTCCCGCCCGGGCCAGAAGCGGTAGGGTCGCGCGCCATGAACCGCCTCCGGGAACTGCGCTCGGTCCTGAACCTCACCGTCCTCGTGGCGGGCCTGGGCTACTTCGTGGACCTCTTCGACATCACGCTGTTCGGCGTGGTGCGCGTCGCGTCGCTGAAGGACCTGGGCCTCACGGACCCTTCCGACATCTTCCAGAAGGGGCTGTTCATCTACAACGCGCAGATGGCGGGGATGATGGTGGGCGGCCTCTTCTGGGGGCTGCTCGGTGACAAGCGGGGGCGGCTGTCCGTGATGTTCGGCTCCATCCTCCTGTACTCGGCGGCCAACCTGCTCAACCCCTTCGTCTGGGACGTGAACAGCTACGCCGCCTGCCGCTTCCTCGGAGGCCTGGGGCTGGCGGGCGAGCTGGGCGCGGCCATCACCCTGGTCGCGGAGTCCCTGCCCCGGGAGAAGCGCGGCCTGGGCACCACCGTCGTCGCCACGCTGGGCATGCTGGGCGTCGTCGTCGCGGCGCTCGTCGCGCAGCACCTGCACTGGAAGACGGCCTACGTGACGGGCGGCGTGCTGGGCCTCCTGCTCCTCTTCGCGCGCTTCAAGGTGTCCGAGTCCGTCCTCTTCACCCAGAGGGCCGGCCCCGCGAAGGGGAACGCGCTCCTGCTCCTCACGGGGGGCCGCTTCTCCAAGTACCTGGGCTGCATCCTCGTGGGCGTGCCCATCTACTTCACCACCGGCATCCTCTTCGTCTTCGCCCCGGAGCTGACCGCGGGCCTGCACGTGCAGGGCACGGTGACGGCGGGCAACGCCATCCTCTTCGGCAGCGTGGGCCTGACGCTGGGGGACCTGCTGTCCGGCGTGCTGAGCCAGTGGCTCCAGAGCCGCAAGCGCGCCGTGGGCTTCAGCCTGTGCGTCTGGTTCGCGCTGGTGCTGGTGTACGGGCTCGTGCCGGGCCTCACCCCGGCGCTCGTCTACGCGCTGACCTTCCTCATCGGCCTGAGCGTGGGCTACTGGGCGGTGCTCGTCACCATGGCCGCCGAGCAGTTCGGCACCAACATCCGCGCCACCGTGGCCACGTCGGTGCCCAACTTCGTGCGCGGCTCCGCGGTCATCGCCGCCACCGCCTTCGGCCAGCTCAAGGGCTCCCTGGGCGTGGCGCACGCGGCGCTCGCCGTGGGCGCGGTGTGCTTCGTCCTGGCGCTCGCCGCCCTGGCGCGGCTGGCGGAGACCTTCCACCGGGACCTGGACTACGTGGAGTCCGCGAACCGCGAGAGCGCGGACCTCCCCACCGGCTCCGGCGCCTGAGTCCTCAGCCGGGCCGAGGCACCCGCAGGCGCCACGCCAGCACGCGGCCGTCCAGTCCCAGCACGAACACCCGCGCCCCGCGCACCACCGGCCGCGTGCGCAGCGGCGTGTCCGCCCGCACCGTGAAGGCGGGCGTCCAGCCCGGCGCCTTGAGCGCGATGAGGCGTCCCTCGTGGCCGGACGTGGGCACCAGCAGCAGGTCCTCCAGCCCCACCTGCACCCGGCCCACCAGCGGCGAGGGCAGCGCCACCCGCGCCACCTCCCGGCCCTCCGAGGTGGACAGCCCCACCAGCGAGGACGGGCCCGCGCCCACCCACAGCGCGCCCAGCGCCCGCGCGGGCGGCCCCGTCACCCCGTCCGCGAAGCGCTGCTCCCAGCGCGTGCTCCCGTCATTCACCGACAGCGCCAGCACCCGGCCCGGCCGCGTGGCCACGAACACCGTGTCACGCTCCGAGTCCAGCCCCACCACGTCCGTCACCGGCTGGGACCAGCGCGGCTCACCGCTCCGGGCGTCCAGCGCCCACAGCCCCGAGTCGAGCGGCACCACCAGCACGCCCGCCAGCAGCACCGGCGCCGCCCGGAGCCCCGGGGCCACGGACCCCCGCGGCTCCAAGGGTTTCACCGGAGCGGACCCCGGAGCGGACCCCGGAGCTGTCGCTGGCGGAGCCTGTCCCGGTGAGGTCCGCGCCGCGGCCACGGGCGCCGGCCGCTTCCAGCGCTCCTGGCCGGACTCCACCGCCAGGGCGCGGACCGCGCCGTCCGGGGCCACCAGGAAGACGGTGTGGCCCGTGTCGTCCACCACGGGCGGGGTCAGCACGGGCGGCTCGCCTCCCAGGCGCCAGCGCTCCCTGCCGTCCTGGAGCGACAGACAGGCCACCTCGCCCACCACTGTCCCCACGACGACGCTCTCGCCGGCCAGGGCGGGGGGCACCGCCACCTCGCGGCCCAGTCGGGCGGTCCACACCGGCCGGCCCTCGCGGTCCAGGCGCACCACCGCGCCCGCCTCGTTGCCCAGGAGCACCCCGTCCGCCAGGGCCGTGAGCCCCGTCCGGGAGGGCGCATCGCTGGAGTACTGGAAGGCCGGTTCCACCGGCGAGCGCTGGCACGCCATGACCGCCAGCGTCAACATCAGGCAGGTCACCAGGGGCAGGCGTGGACAGGCGCGGGACGGCATGGTTTGGGGAGGATGACGCAAGCGAGGAACTTCGACCATGCCCACGATTCGTGACGACGAAACCCCCAACGCCACCGGCATCCCTTCATCCGCCCGGCGTACGGACATCATCCCGCCCCCCACGCTGGCGGTGACGGAGGAGCTGCTCCACGCGCTCCCCAAGACGGACCTGCACTGCCACCTGGACGGGTCCATGCGGCTGAAGACCATCCTGGAGCTGGCCGAGCAGCAGAAGATCAAGCTCATGGCCGACACCGAGGACGGCCTGGCCAGGGCCATCCACATGGGCCAGGTGTGCAAGAGCCTGGAGGAGTACCTCGTCGCCTTCGACGTGACGCTCTCCGTGCTCCAGACGGCCGAGTCCCTCTACCGCGCCGCCTACGAGCTGGCCGTGGACGCCGCCGCGGAGAACGTGCGCTGGCTGGAGGTGCGCTACTCGCCCGCGCTGCACCTGCAGAAGGGCCTGAAGATGACCACCGTCATCGACTCCGTGCTGGAGGGCCTGCGCGCCGCCAAGAAGGAGACGGGCATCAAGTGCGCCGTCATCGTCTGCGGCATCCGCCACATCAACCCGCAGACGTCCATGCGCCTGGCGGAGCTGTCCGTGGCGTACAAGAACCGCGGCGTCGTGGGCTTCGACCTGGCGGGCGCCGAGGCCAGCTTCCCCGCCAAGGACCACCTGGACGCCTTCCGCCTCATCCTCAAGAACAACGTCAACTGCACCGCGCACGCCGGTGAGGCGTACGGCCCGGAGTCCATCTCCCAGGCCATCCACTCGCTGGGCGCGCACCGCATCGGCCACGGCACCCGGCTGCGCGAGGACGGGGACCTGCTCAACTACGTCAACGACCACCGCATCCCCATGGAGGTCTGCCCGTCCTCCAACGTCCAGACGGGCGCGGTGTCCTCGCTGGAGTCCCACCCGCTCAAGTTCTACTTCGACTACGGCCTGCGGGTGACCATCAACACGGACAACCGCCTCATCACGGACACCACCGTGACGAAGGAGCTGTGGCTGGCCCACCGCAACCTGGGCCTGTCGCTGGAGGACCTCACCACCATCATCGTGTCCGGCTTCAAGAGCGCCTTCCTCCCGTTCCGGGAGAAGCAGGACATGCTGCGGCAGGTGAACCAGGAGATCGCCACCACGCTCGCCGCCTTCGAGAAGCGCCCCGTCGCGGCGATGCGCCAGCCGGCCTGAGGCCCCCGCCATGGACGAGACCCACGACCTCCCCCCAGCGCCGGACTTCAACCCCTCGCGCGCGAAGGCCGCCCAGGAGCTGTCCATCCCCGCCATCCTGATGCTGGTGCTGGCGGGCCTCAGCTTCCTCTACGCGCTGGTGAGCATGGTGACCCCGGTGGACACGCAGAAGCTCGCCAGCTTCTTCGACAATCCGCAGGTCCCCCAGCAGTGGAAGGACGCCGTCACGTGGCTGCTGACCCCCATGGGCCGGGTGGTGACGACCGTGCCCGGGCTGGTGCTCAACGCGCTGGTGGCCTTCGGCGCCTGGCAGATGAAGAACCTGCGCAGCTACGGCTGGTCCATGACGGCCGCCATCATCTGCTGCATCCCGTGCTGCGGCCCGTGCTCCTGCCTGTCGCTCGTGCCGGGCATCTGGTCGCTCATCGTGCTCAACCGGCCGGACGTGAAGGCCGCGTTCCGCTGAAGTCAAAAGCAAGGCGGGCGCCCCGGGAGTGGCTTTCCGGGAGCGCCCGCGGCGCTCAGGTGACCTTCATCCCCTTGGGGATGACGACGACGCCGCCGGACGTGACGTGGAAGCGGCGCTTGTCCTCCACCGGGTCGTAGCCAATGGTCATCCCGGGCGGAATCTCCACGTTCTTGTCGATGATGGCCCGCTTGATGCGGCAGCGCCGGCCGATGGTGACGTTCTCGAAGAGGATGGAGTCCTCCACCTCCGAATAGGAGTTCACCCGCACCTTCGGCGACAGCACGGAGCGGTGCACGTGGCCGCCGGAGATGATGCAGCCCTCCGCCACCAGCGAGTCCGTGGCGGTGCCCACGCGCTTGTTCTCCCGGTCCGCGAAGACGAACTTCGCCGGCGGGTAGTTGTTGGGCTGGGTGTGGATGGGCCAGCGGTCGTTGTACAGGTTGAAGGTCGGGTCCACCTCCACCAGGTCCATGTTGGACTGGTAGTACACGTCGATGTTCCCCACGTCCCGCCAGTAGCCGCGCTCCTTGTCCTCCTGGCCGGCCACCGTGTTCTGGGCGAAGTCGTACACGTACACGGGCTCGTGCTTGTACAGCTCGCTGATGATGGACTTGCCGAAGTCGTGCGCGCTCTTCTCGTCCGCCGCGTCGCGCACCACCTGCTTCACCAGCGTGTCCGTGGTGAAGAGGTAGTTGCCCATGGAGGCCAGGCACATCCTCGGGTTGCCCGGCATGGGCGGCGGGTCCTTGGGCTTCTCCAGGAACTGGAGCATCCGCCCGTCCGGCCCCACGTCGATGATGCCGAACTCGCGCCCCTGCTCGATGGGCACGGGGATGGCCGCCACCGTGCACGCGGCCTTCCGCTCGATGTGGAAGTCCAGCATCTTGCGGACGTCCATCCGGTACACGTGGTCCGCGCCGAAGACGAAGATGTGGTCCGGCTCCTCGTCCGTGATGATGTTGAGGTTCTGGTAGATGGCGTCCGCGCTGCCCTTGTACCAGTCCACGCCGGTGCGCATCTGCGCGGGCACCGCCTCCACGTAGTGACCCAGGAACGCCGTCATGCGCCACGCGCGCGACAGGTGGTTGTTGAGCGAGTCGCTCTTGTACTGGGTCAGCACCTTCATCCGGTACACACCGGAGTTGGCGAAGTTGGAGAGGACGAAGTCGATGATGCGGTAGCGCCCACCGAACGGGACCGCGGGCTTCGCCCGCTCACGGGTCAGGGGCTCCAGGCGCGTGCCCGCGCCTCCCGCCAGAATCATGGCCAGCAGCTTTGACATAGGTAGCGGCCACGTTAGCCCCCGGCCGCCGCCCCACAATGCCCGTCCGGCCCGTGCAAGCCTTTCCGTTGAGTGCCCAACCGGGCGGGGTGGATGGGCGGAAGGCGACCTCCCGGTTTCGCGGCATGTAGGAGGAGGGGCGCAACCTCGTGCGTCCTCTTGGCTTGCGTGGCTTCCCCGGACCTTGCGTGCTAGCGTGGCCGGGCGATGTCTGGCGACCAAACGCGAGTCACCAAGATCTCCAGCCTCACCCCCGGTCCCGAGCGTGGCACCGAGTGCTGCCTCGTGCAGATCCACGGACCGGAGCTGGGCAAGAAGTACGTGCTGGAGGAGTCCGAGTTCACCATTGGCCGGGACCAGCACAACCACATCGTGGTGGACCTGGACAACGTGTCGCGCCGCCACGCGCGCATCTGGAGCCGTCAGGGCAAGACCTACGTGGAGGACCTCCAGTCCACCAACGGCACCTACCTGAACGACCGGGAGGTGCTCCAGGCGCAGCCGCTGCGCAGCGGGGACCTGGTGAAGGTGGGCGGCTCCATCTTCAAGTTCCTCGATGGCGACAACATCGAGACCCAGTACCACGAGACCATCTACACGCTGACCATCGCGGACGGTCTCACCGGCATCAACAACAAGCGCTACTTCCTGGAGTACCTGGAGCGGGAGATGGGCCGCTCGCATCGGTACCAGCGCACGCTGTCGTTGATGATGTTCGACATCGACCACTTCAAGCAGATCAACGACGTCCACGGCCACCTGGCCGGCGACTACGTGCTGCGGGAGATGGCCCAGTCCATCAAGCGGCTGGTGCGCCGCGAGCAGTGCTTCGCGCGCTACGGCGGCGAGGAGTTCGCCATCGTCATGCCGGAGGATGGGCCGGACAAGGCGCGCCTGTTCGCGGAGAAGATCCGCAAGCTGGTGGAGGACAAGCGCTTCATGTTCGAGGACAAGGAGATCCCCGTCACCATCTCCATCGGCGTGGCGGAGGTGGCCTCGGAGATGTCGGAGCCGTCCCAGTTCATCAAGGTGGCGGACGCGAACCTCTACAAGGCCAAGAAGTCCGGCCGCAACCGCGTGGTGGGCTGAAGGCCATGGCGGACTCGGACGGCGGTCCGTCCTTCCTGGCCCGGCTCATCCTCGTGCTGCTGGGCCTGGCCTTCCTGGGCGCCGCCTGGGTGTGGCACCAGAAGGACACGGACCCGAACGCCGCCCGGCTCGTGGAGCGCGTGAGCGGCGGCCGGGTGCACGGCGGCGCGGCGAGCCCGTAGGCCGCCGCGCCATCTCTTCACCGCGCGTCAGGTGCCTTCGCGCGTCTCGGCCAGCCGGCCGCGGGTGCCGGGCAGGTTCCCGGGCGGCATCTTCCCGTAGATGTACTGGACGGTGTCCAGCAGCGTCTCGTGGACGTCGCGCGCCTTGAAGCCCAGCTCGCGCTCGGCCTTGGCGGGCTCCAGGTAGAAGAAGTGCTCGCCAATCTCGACCTCCTGCGGGTCGAGCTTGGACGTGACACCGCGCCACTTCGCCACCTGCTCCAGCAGCTTGCCGCCCCAGATGTTCACCTCGCGCGGCAGCTTCATGCGCGGGGCGGGCACGCCGGTGAGGCGCTGGAGCCGGTCGAAGAAGTCCGACATGGCCATGTTCACGCCCATCAGGTGGCGGCCGTACACCTCGCCCCGGGTGAGCGCCTGCAGGAAGGCGTCCGCCGCGTCGCGCGCGTCCACGAAGGAGATGCCGCCGCCGGGCATGGACGGAATCTCCCGGTTGAGGAACTTCACCACCGTCCAGGTGGAGGACAGCCGGTCATCCCCGGGGCCCATCAGCAGGCTGGGGTTGAGCACCACCAGCGGGATGGAGTGCTTGCGGCAGTACTCCAGCGCCAGCTTCTCTTCGTAGATTTTCGACAGGTAGTAGGGCCAGTGGGCCACGGTGGTGATGGGGTAGTCATCCTCCTCCGTGCCCACGCGGTCCTCCTTCGACACCGCGATGGTGCCGGAGGTGGAGCCCAGGATGACGCGCTTCACGCCCGCTTCGCGCACGTCGCGCAGGAACTCGCGCGTGCAGTCCACGTGCAGCTCGTACATCCGCCGCGCGTCCTTGTTCTGGAAGGAGACGAGCCCCGCCAGGTGGTAGACGGCGTCCACGCCCTCCAGCGCGCGGCGCACGGCGTCCCGGTCCTTCAGGTCGCCCTGGCGCACCTCCGTGTTGGCGAACGCGGGGCCCGACGGCTTCGAGCGCGCAATGAGGCGCACGTCGTGGCCCGCGGCCACCAGCTTGGGCACCAGGTGCGTGCCCAGGAATCCCGTGCCTCCGGTGACGAGCAGCTTCACGCGTCCTTCCCTTCCGGCAGGGCCCGGGCGGGCGGGGTGAAGTCCCGGTCCGCGCCCACCTGCTCCAGGTCCAGCACCTTGCCCGCCCTCAGCGAGCGCACCGCCTCCTCCGCGATGTGCGTCACGTAGCGGTAGCCCTCCGAGCGCGACATGCCCTGCGCCCGGGCCTTCAGCGACGCGTGCTCCAGCGCCGGGCCCACGTGGACCTCCAGCTCCTTCGTCTTCGGGAACATGGAGCCCTTGGGCAGCGCTTCGTACGCGCCGTGGATGTACAGCGGCAGCACGTCCACCCCGTAGGTGAGCGACAGGTAGCCCAGCGTCGGCTTGAACTCCATCAGCTCGCCCGTCTTGGAGCGCGTGCCCTCCGGGAAGATGAGGACGTTGAAGCCCTGCCGGAGCGCCTCGCCCGCCACGCGCAGCGATTCACGCAGCGAACCCTGCCGGTCGATGGGGATGAGGTTGGTGAAGTTCTCGAACCACGCGCGCTTGAGCGGCGTGTCGAAGAAGTAGTCGCGCGCGGCCAGCGACACCAGCCGCTCGCCCTGGTCGCCCAGCACCACGCGCACCAGGCCCGCGTCCAGGTGGCTGGCGTGGTTGGCGATGACCAGGAAGTTGCGGTTCTGCGGGATGAACGTCTTGCCCGTCACCTTCACGTCGAAGACGCCGCCGTAGAGCACCTTCTGCCCGAAGGACAAAAGCTGCCGGCCCAGCGCGGACACCGACTCCGGCACCGGAATCTCCGCCTCCTCCGCGCGCTCAGCCTCCTTCTTGATGTCGCGCGCGCGCGTCTCCTGCGAGGGCCGGCGCCCGGAGGCCACCACCAGCTTGCGCAGGTCCTCCACCGTCTGCACCTGCGTCAGGTCTTCAATGGCGGGCAGCGGCACGCCCGCGCCCTCCAGCGCCACGGACATCTCCGTGAGCATCAGCGAGTCGAAGCCCAGGTCGCCAATGAGCTGCGCGTCCGCCCGCACGTCCGACACGGGGCGGTGGCACACCTCCGCGACGAGCGGGAAGAGCCAGTCCGACACGCCGCCCGTGGTGGGCGCCGCCTGCGCCTTCTCCTTCACGCGGCCCGCGCTGGCCGCCACGCGGTCCAGCCGCTGCAGCTCCTCCACCACGCGCTTGCGCTTCACCTTGCGCGTGGACGTGCGCGGCAGCTCGCCGTCCCAGAAGCGCAGCACCTTCACGCGCCGGTAGAAGGGCATGCCCGCGCTCACCTTGCGGAAGTGCTCCTCCAGCTCGTGGCGGACCTCCTCGCGCGGGCGGTCCTTGAAGTCCGGCACGCACAGGCACGCCACCTTCTCGCCGCCGGCCTCGTCCGGCAGGCCGACGATGGACAGCTCCTTGATGTGCGCGTGCTCCTGGTACAGCTCCTCCAGCTCGTCCGGGTAGACGTTCTTGCCGTTGGCGTCGACGATGACGTCCTTGGCGCGGCCCATGAGGTACAGGCGGCCCTCGTCGTCCATGCGGCCCAGGTCGCCCGTGTGCAGCCAGCCGTCCTTCACCACGGCCTCGGTGGCCTCGCGGTCCCCGAAGTAGCCCGCCATCACGTTCGGGCCCTTGGCCAGCACCTCGCCAATGCCGTCGTTGTCCGGGTTCAAAATCTTGAACTCGATGCCCGGCAGCGCCTTGCCCACCGTGCCCTTCACGCGCTTGTTGGTGGCCTCGGACACCGCCAGCACCGGCGCGGCCTCCGTGAGGCCGTAGCCCTCGCGCATGGTGAAGCCCAGCTCGTGGAAGGCCTGGTGCACCTCTTCCGACAGCGCGGAGCCGCCGGACACCAGCACCTTCACCCGGCCGCCGAACTTGCGGTGCACCGGCCAGAACAACAGCTTGCCCAGGTTGAGCGAGCTGCGGTTGCGCAGCTCCCCGTTGGCCGCCATCAGCGCCTTGAGCGCCTGCTCCACCACCGGCGGGCGCGCGGCCATCTCCTGCGTAATCTTGCGGTGCAGGAGCTGCCAGAGCGCGGGCACGCCAATCATCGCCGTCACGCGGCCCGTCTCGAAGACGTCCCCCAGCCGGTCCGACGTGAGCTCGTCGATGTACGTGATCTCCGCGCCGCGCATGAACGGCGTGAGGAAGCCGGCGGAGAACTCAAAGGTGTGGTGCAGGGGCAGCACGGACAGCACGCCGTCCCCCACGCCCACGTCGAACGCGCCCGCCAGCTTCGCCACCAGCGCCGCGAAGTTGCGGTGGGTGAGCATCACGCCCTTGGGCGTGCCGGTGGTGCCGGAGGTGAAGATGACGCTCGCCACGTCGTCGGCGGCGGCGGACTTCTTCACCGGGCCGATGCGGTCCGGGTACGCCGGGTCGCCCGTCATGGCCTCCGCGAGGCTCGCCACGCCCACGCCCTCGCCCAGCGCGGCGAAGAGGCCGGGGAAGTCCTCCGCGGCCTGCTCGGACACCAGGCACTGCTTCGCGGCGGCGCGCTTCGCGATGTTGACCACCTCCGCCTCGGTGAGCGAGGGGTCCACCGGCACGGCGGTGCCGCCGGCGCGCAGGATGCCGAAGTAGCTGATGGCCCACTCCGGCCGGTTCTCCGACACCAGCAGGACGCGGTCGCCGCGCTTGATGCCCTGGGCCATGAGGTAGCTGCCCACGCGGGCCGCGTAGCGGTGCACCTCGCCGAAGGTGAAGCGCTCCTCCTTCTCCCCCGCGGCCATGCGGAACGCCACCCGGTGGCGGTACGCGTGCACGGTGGCCTCGAACAGCTCCAGCAGGTCGCGGTGCGCGGGGATGGCGGTGCGCTTCTCGCGCTCCTCGTCCAGGCCCGGGAACACCCACTTCTCCAGGCCGGGCAGGTGCGTGCCCAGGAAGTACTCGCGCCAGTCGATGCGGTCCGGCGCCCAGTCAATCTTCGCGCGGTCCGCCGGCACCATGCGCTCGTAGACGGAGCGCGTGTTGTCGCAGCGGAAGACGTAGCGGTTCTCCCAGAGGAAGGGGAGGAACAGGTCGATGAGGCCGGTGAGGCTGCCCGCCTGGGACTCCACCTCGTCCAGCGCGACGCGGGCCTTGTCCATCATCGCCTGCACGCGGGGCGCGCCCCACGCGGGCCGCACCTCGTCCATGGCCTTCTTGAGCAGCTTCGCGCCCTTCGCCAGCATGGGCGCGCTGAGCAACTGGAACTCCTGCTTGCTCACCGGCTGCGGCTCGATGCGCGAGCGCAGCGAGTTGACCAGCGAGTTGCCCGTCTCGCGGTTGCGGTAGAAGCGGCGGCGGTACAGGCCCACCAGCTCCACGGAGCGGCTGGCGAGGAACGGGTTCACGTCACCGGACGCCAGGTTGTAGACGCGGCGCTCCTCCACCTGCATCGCGTGCGCGGTGATGCCCAGCGTGGCGCCCGCCACCTGGTCCACCGGGATGATGTCCAGGATGGCGTGGTCGCCCGCGGGGATGCCGCGCTGGCCCTTGATGCCCGCGTACGCCAGCGGCGCGGACGTGGTGAAGCCCTCGTTCCAGCCGGGGAAGGGGAAGTGCGCCGCGCTCTCCACGATGGAGGGCCGCACGATGGAGTAGCGCAGCCCCGGCGTCCCGGCCATCACCTGTTCGCCCAGGTGCTTGGCGTAGGTGTACGTGTTGGGCCAGCCCCAGTGCTGCGCGCGCTCCATGCCCGCGCGGACCAGCTCGCCGGACAGCCACAGCTTGCGCTCGCGGCCCACGGCCAGGCGCAGCGTCTTCTCGTCGGTGGCGTCGCGGCCCTCCTCCTCCAGGCGGTCCAGCGCCTTCTGCCGGAAGAGGGAGGTGAGCGCCTTGTCATCCGCCTGTTCGCGCAGGCGGGCGACGATCTTCTCCGCGTCCGCCAGCTCCTGCTCCAGGCTGAAGTCGCGCCCGTCCATCTCCTCGTGCTTGGGGAAGTAGCCCAGCACCGGCTCGTCCTCGAAGACGAGCCCGCTGCGGTTGCCCACCACGAACGCGGTGGACATGTGGATGAGCGGCACGCTCCAGCGCAGCGCCAGCGCCACCGCGTTCTTCACGCCGTGGGTGTTGACGTTGAGGCCCACCTCCAGCGACGGGTTGAAGGAGACCAGGCCCGCGCAGTTGACGATGGCGTGCACCTGCCCGGTGAGCGCCTCGACCTGCGCCTCCTCCAGGCCCACGAAGGGGTCGGTGATGTCGCCATCCAGGATGGTGCACTTCGCCTGGATGAACGCCATGGCGCCTTCGTCGCCCAGGCGGTCGCGCAGCGGCTGGAAGGGCTCGCTGGGGGCCACCTTGTCGAAGAAGCGGCGCTCCGCGGACGCGGCGCTGCCCTTGCGCACGATGACGTAGACCCGGTCCAGCACGTCGCCGTAGTGGGACAGCAGCATCGACAGCGTCACCTTGCCCACGAAGCCGGTGGTGCCGACGAAGACGATGCGCTTGCCGGTGAAGACCTCGGTGACGTTCAGCGGGGGAAGCGTGGTCATGTCCGTGAGCGACCCTTTCACTTCACGTCCACCATCACCGTGGGCGCGATGCGCAGCAGGCTGATGGACGCCGAGCGCCCCATGAAGCCGCGCGCCTCTTCAATCGCCTCGGAGAGGGTGTCCGTGCGCTCCCAGCCGAGCAGGGCCGGGACGTGGTTGTTCTCCGCGCCCGCGACGATGACCTTGCCCACGTGCTGGCGGCCGTTCTCGCCCCAGTACCACATGTAGAAGGGGTGCACGCCGTGGTAGGCGTTGCCCTTCCGGTACAGGTGCACGTAGCTGGGGTTCTCCGCGAACTCCTTCTCGTACTTGTGCTCCAGCTTCATGGAGTCCCGCGTCTCCGGCAGCAGCCGGTGGAAGAACTCGATGTAGCTGGGGTGCTGCACGGGGTCGAACTCGTCGTAGGCCGGGTGCAGGAGGATGAGCACGCCCCCCTTCTTCACCAGCGGCACGCCCCGGTTGAGGTTGTAGAAGTAGCCCAGCCCCATCACCTGCACGAGCAGCGGGTTGAGGATGGAGTTGACGCTGTAGGGGCTGACGAACGGGATGGGGAAGATGACGATGTCGCTCTGCCCCTCCACCGGCACCACGTACTGCTTCCAGCTCTGCTCCAGCGTCTTGGCGTGCGTGGGCTCCGTGGCCCCCGCGAACACGCCCGTCACGTCATAGGGCGCGGGGATGGCGTTGAGCACCTTGCGCGCCGCCGCGCGGGGCAGCTTGGACAGCGTGAAGCGCAGGGCCTGGAACTTCAGCCGGTCCGCCTCCGTGTAGTCCTCTTCCTTCTTCGCCAGGAAGTCCGTGGGCGCGCCGAACATGCGGTTGTTCAGCGTGGTCTCGATGTGGAAGACCTTCAGCGTCTTGTCGATGACCGTCCCGATGCGCGAGTTCTTCGTGTAGAGCGCGCTCGCCTTCGGCTCCATGTAGGAGTCCGAATCGCGGATGGTCTTCGGGTTGTGGTGGTGCCGCAGCGACGCGTAGTTCGTCACGCCCGTGCCCATGGACTTGTGCCCGCCGTTCATGGGCACGAAGTTGATGTTCACGTAGACGATGAGGTCGCTCTCCGCCACGCGGCGGTTCACGGCCACCACTTCATTGTGGCTGGTGCGCTCCAGCTCCGTGATGCCGTCCGGGTCTTCCGCGTCGTGGTTGTAGTAGCGGTCCGGGTAGTAGGCGTCGAAGATCTTCTCGCCCACCATGCGCTTCATCTCGCCTTCGGTCATCCGGCGGTGCAGCGCGTTGGCGATGACCAGGTGCACGTCATCCACGCCGCTGTCCGCGCACAGCTCCAGCACCACCTCCAGGATGGACTGGCGCACGTCCGGGGTGACCATGGGCGGCAGGGGGACGCTGATGTCGTCGATGACGCACGTCAGCCGCATGCCGGGCTTGAGCAGCGCGTGCAGCGGGTCCATGCCCTCCGGGTGGTTGATGGCCCAGCGGATGGCGGCCTTCACGTTGGGCACGCCCTCCAGCGGGGGGCGGGGGAAGATGACCCGGGTGCCCACGGGCAGGTCTTCCTGGAGGAAGCCCTCGCCGTAGAAGAGCGCCCGCGGGGGGCTGCCCTTCTCCGTGATGACCACCTGGCTTTCCTCGTCGTACAGCTTCTGGAGCGTCTTGAGCGGGCGCATGGATGAAGGGGGGCGGCGAAAAGGGGTGGGGGGTTACTTCAGGTCCAGGATGGGCCAGTTGTACGCGCGCGCGAGCGAGCGCAGCCGCAGGTCCGGGTTCACCGCGGTGGGCCGTCCCACCACGGCGAGCATGGCGTAGTCGGAGGCGCTGTCCGAGTAGCCATGGCACTGGTTGAGGGCCAGGCCCTCGCGCTCGCAGTAGGCGCGGATGGCGTTGGCCTTGTTGGCGCCTTCGATGATGGGCGGAATCACCTTGCCGGTGGCCTTGCCGCCCACGAACTGCATCTTGTTGGCGATGACGTCGTCACAGCCCAGGTGCCGGGCCAGGGGGCGCATGGTGAAGTCCAGCGCGCCGGTGACGAGCACGATGCGGCAGCCGGAGCGGCGCGCCTCGTCGATGAGGTCCTGCGTCTGCTCGTACAGCGCGGGCTTCAGGACGTCCTCGAACATGTCCTCCGCGATGGTGACGAGCCGGTCCTCGCTGAGGCCCGAGTAGTACCGGTAGAAGAATTCGTTGAAGGCCTTGCGGTTGACGGCATCCAGGATGCCGAACACCGGCAGACCCAGGGCGGTGCCCAGGGTTCGGCCCGCGATACCCCGGAGCGAGCCCCGGTTCGTCGCGTAATAGGCATAGACGTGGACGATGTTCGTCCGGACCAGCGTCCCGTCGACGTCGAAGAAGGCTGCTTTGGCGGGCACTTTGGGGGGCATGGGCGGTCGGGCTTCCTCCCATCCTGGAGGGGGTGTGGTCAACGAAAGCGCAAAGGGCCGGGGTGGGCTGCCGGCCCTTTGGGCGCATGGGGCTATAACCAGCCCTGTGCGCGATACCATTCGCCACTGCGGGTGATGGACTCCGCCAGCCCCCGGCGCGGCCGGAAGCCCAGCAGGCGCTCGGCCTTGGCCCCGGAGCAGGTCCAGGCCGGGGCCAGGAGCTGCCGCGCCAGCTTCCGGTTCAGGGGGAGCTTGCGGCCGGTCAGCCGCGTCACCCCGTCCGCCGCCGTGGCCAGGGCGGTCAACACCGCCGGGGACAGCCGCCAGGTGCGCGTCTGGAAGCCCAGGGCCTTCGCCCCCAGGTCCTGCATCTCCTCCAGGGTCAGCCGCTCCGGGCCGGCGCAGAAGAACGCCTCGCCCAGGGCCTCCGGCTTCTCCGCCAGGACGAGCAGCAGGTCCACCACGTCCTCCACGTCCACCAGGGACAGGGGCCGGGGGCCGCCGGTCAGCTCCAGCCGGATGCCCTTCTTCCCCAGCTTGAAGAAGGTCAGGTTTTCCCGGTCTCCAGGCCCCAGGATGCGCGGCGGGCGGATCACCGTCACCGGCAGCCGGTCCTGGAAGGAGAACGCGATGCGCTCACCCTCCGCCTTGCTCTCGCCGTACCACTCATGCGGGTGGAAGGCGTCCTCCTCCACGTGGGGGCGCTCCGGGGTGGAGGGGCCGTGGGAGGCCAGCGAGCCGCACATCACCAGGCGGGGGCGGGGCTGGGGCAGGGCGGCCATGGCCTCGCAGAGGAGGCGGGTGCCCTGCGCGTTGACGCGCATGAACTCGTCGCGCACCGCGGCGCGGCGGATGCCGGCCAGGTGGAAGACGACGTCCACGCCCTTCACCGCTTGAGCCAGCGAGGCGGGGTCCGTCACGTCGCCCACCACCCGCGTCCAGGGGTGGCCTTCCAGGGCCTTCTCCAACTCGCGGGTGTCCGTGGTGGGGCGCAGCAGGCATGACACCCGGTCGCCGCGCGCGGCCAGCGCCCGAGCGAGCCAGGTCCCCAGGAAGCCACCGGCACCAGTGATGAGGGCATTCATGGACGCTGTTTCATCCGAAAAGCCACATCCCGTCCACCGCCGAAAAGGGCGGGGTCGCGCCCGAGCGGCGGAACGCTCCGGATGCCGACTTTCCGCCTCCGGACGCGCCGCGAGGCACAATCCCCGAGGGAAAACGGCCTCCGGGGCCGGTTTCTGGCGCTCCGGACGCGCCGCGGGGCTTCCATTCCCGAGGGAAGAATGCGCTGCGGGGCCGAGTTCTAGGCTCCGAATCCATTGCTCCGAGGGGCCCCAGAGGGAAAAAGCGCGCGATGGACGCTGTTTTTCGCTCTAGGCCGTGCTACTACGCGCCATCGGCTCTAGCTTGAAGATGCAAGCACGCCGTGCAACGTCCCCTTCGGAGGGGAGGAGACACAAGACGAATGGCCGCCAAGAAAGCCGCTGCGAAGAAGTCTGCCCCTGCTGCCGCGAAGAAGGCCCCTGCCGCGAAGAAGGCCGCGGGCCGTAAGCCGAACGCCGCGTTCATGAAGGAGATGACGCCCTCCGCTGAGCTGGCGGCGATCGTCGGGTCCAAGGCGCTGCCCCGCACCGCGGTGGTCAGCAAGATCTGGGACTACATCAAGAAGAACAACCTCCAGGACGCGAAGAACAAGCGCCAGATCAACGCCGACGACAAGCTCAAGCCCATCTTCGGCGGCAAGAAGAACGTCACCATGTTCGAGATGACCGCGCTGGTGAACAAGCACCTGAGCTGAACGGTGCAGGGCCCGTCGGGGCCGTCGCCGGTCGCCCGAAGGACCCTGGGGGCTCGTCACGCATCGCGCGCGACGGGCCCTCCGCTTTTTCTCCCTCCGCCAACCGCTCGCCCGGAGCGTTGAAAAGGGGGCTAAGGCGCATCTGCCCGCTGGCGGACGCGCCGCGTCGGGCCTACCTCTGGGGCCCATGTTCCACGACAGCCTTGAGGCAGGGGAGCGCTCCGCGCGGCAGGCGGACGCGGATGGCACGCACACGACGGTGGAAGCCCAGGCGGAGGGCCTGTTCGAGCAGGTCCGACGCGAGCTGCAATCGCGCCGCGTCACGCCGCTGTCCACCTACCGGATGCAACTGCACCAGGGCTTCACCTTCCAGCAGGCGAAGGCGCTGGTGCCGTACCTGGCCCGGCTGGGCGTGAGCGACTTCTACGCGTCGCCCTACCTCAAGGCCACGCCCGGCAGCACCCACGGCTACGACTGCGTGGACCACCAACGGCTCAACCCGGAGGTGGGCACGCCCGAGGAGCACGCGGCCCTCTGTGACGCCCTGCGCGAGCACGGGCTGGGGCAGGTGCTGGACGTGGTGCCCAACCACATGGGCATCGAGCGGGACAACCGCCTGTGGCTGGACGTGCTGGAGAACGGCCCGTCGTCCATCTACGCGAAGTTCTTCGACGTGGACTGGCGGCCGGTGAAGGACGAGCTGGCGGACAAGGTGCTGCTGCCCATCCTGGGCGACCAGTACGGCATCGTGCTGGAGCGCGGCGAGCTGAAGCTGTCCTACGACGCCGGCGCCTTCCACCTGCACTACTACGACCACCGGCTGCCGGTGGCGCCGCGCCAGTACGCGAGGATCCTCGGGCACGGCCTGGAGCGGCTGGAGAAGCAGTTGGGCGCGGAGTCGCCGCACCTGGTGGAGCTGCTCTCCATCCTGACGGCCCTGGACCACCTGCCGCCGCGCACGGAGGTGAGCACGGCGAAGGTGATTGAGCGGCACCGGGAGAAGGAGGTCATCAAGCGGCGGCTGGGCGCGGTGGTGGCGGACAGCCCGGAGCTGGCGGCGTACGTGGAGGAGAACGTCCGGGTGTTCAACGGCACGCCGGGCAACGTGCGCTCCTTCGACCTGCTGGACGCGCTGCTGCAGAACTGCAGCTACCGGCTGGCGCACTGGCGCGTGGCGGGCGAGGAGATCAACTACCGCCGCTTCTTCGACATCAACGGCCTGGCCGCCATCCGCGTGGAGGACGCGGACGTCTTCCAGGAGGCGCACCAGCTCATCTTCGAGTGGCTGCGCGAGGGGCGCGTCACGGGCCTGCGAATCGACCACCCGGACGGCCTCTTCGACCCCACCGCCTACTTCCTGGACCTGCAGGAGCGCTTCTTCGTGGAGCGCGCGCGGGCGCGCTTCGACGCGGGCCGCGAGGAGGGCGGCGCCGCGCGGTGGCCGGAGGTGGAGGCGCTGTTGCGCGCGAAGTGGCGGCGCGAGGTGATGGACACGCCGGACAGCCCGCTGCGCAAGGCGCTCTTCGTGGCGGTGGAGAAGATTCAAGGCGGCCGTGAGCGCATCCCGGACGCGTGGGCGGTGCACGGCACCACCGGCTACCGCTTCGCCAACGCGGTGAGCGGCCTGTTCGTGCACCCGGCCGCGGAGGCGCACCTGACGGAGACGTACGAGCGCTTCGCGGGCGGCACGCAGGACTTCGCGGAGCTGGTGTACCAGAAGAAGCTGCTCATCATGCGCGTGAGCATGGCCAGCGAAATCAACGTGCTGGCGCACGAGCTCAACCGCATCTCGGAGATGAACCGCCGCACGCGCGACTTCACGCTCAACAGCCTGAGGCGCGCGCTGGTGGAGTTCATCGCGCTGTTCCCCGTCTACCGCACCTACGTGGACGGCTGGCGCGCGGAGCTGGACGTGCGCGACGTGCAGTACATCGAGTGGACCCTCCAGCGCGCCAAGGAGCGCAACACCACCACCAACGCCTCCATCTTCGACTTCCTGCGCGACATCCTCCTGGGCCGCTACCCGGAGCACGTGGGGGACGACGAGAAGGCCGTCATGCTGCGATTCGCCATGAAGCTCCAGCAGGTGACGGGCCCCGTCATGGCCAAGGGCCTGGAGGACACGGTCTTCTACATCTACAACCGGCTGGTGAGCCTCAACGAGGTGGGCGGCGAGCCGGAGCACTTCGGCATGCGCGCCACCACCTTCCACCTGCGCAACCAGGAGCGCGCGGAGCGCTGGCCGGCGAGCATGCTCACCTCCAGCACCCACGACACCAAGCGCAGCGAGGACGTGCGCGCGCGCATCAACGTCCTCACGGAGCTGCCGGAGGCGTGGCGGGAGAAGGTGCGCGCCTGGGCGGACCTCACCCAGGCCTTCGTCAGCCACCTGCCCACGGGCCCCGCGCCGTCGTCCAACGACGTCTACCTCTTCTTCCAGACGGTGGTGGGCGCGTGGCCCATGGGGGATGCGGTGCCCCGGGCCGAGCTCCAGGAGTTCCACCGCCGCGTGCGCGAGTACATGGGCAAGGCCATCAAGGAGGCCAAGGTCCGCACGTCGTGGACCAACCCGGACGGCGCCTATGACGACGCGGTGGCGCGCTTCGTGGACGCGTGCTTCGACCCCGCGAGGAGCCAGGCCTTCCTGGACGACGTGAAGGCCTTCAAGCGCCGCATCGAGCGCGCGGGCCAGCACAACGCGCTGGGGCAACTGCTCCTGAAGCTGGCGTCGCCGGGCGTGGCGGACACGTACCAGGGCTGCGAGCTGTGGGACTTGTCGCTGGTGGATCCGGACAACCGCCGGCCGGTGGACTACGCCCTGCGCGAGCGGCTGCTCACGGCGCTGGACGCCGCGGCGGCGAAGGACCGGCCCGCCCTGTGCGCGCGGCTGTCCCGGGACTTCGACGACGGGCAGGTGAAGCTCTTCGTCCTGGCGGAGGCGCTGCGGCTGCGCCAGCGGTACGCGGACCTGTTCCGCGCCGGCGGCTACGGGGCGCTGGAGCTGTCCGGGCCGCGCTCGCCCGCGGCGGTGGGCTTCGCGCGCACGCACGGTGACAGCGTGCTGATTGCCTGCGCGCCGCGTTACACCCTGGAGGCGCTGGAGTCCGGGGGGCTGGCGCAGGCGTATGACGGCACGTTCCTGAACCTTCCGGAGGCATATGCGGGCATGATGTTCCGCAACGTCTTCACCGGGAACACCGTCCGTCCCCAGCAGGGGCCGGGAGGCGTGGGGCTGGCCCTGGGGCCGCTCCTCGCGGAGTTCCCGGTGGTGCTGCTGGAGAGGAGCACTGGATGAGAAGGGCCGAGGTGCTTCCAGGGAAGCCGTTTCCCCTGGGCGCCACGTACGACGGGAACGGCGTGAACTTCGCCGTGTTCAGTGAGCACGCGAAGAAGGTGGAGGTCTGTCTCTTCGACCCCGCCGACCCGAAGAAGGAGACGCGCCGCTTCCCGTTGCTGGAGACCACGAACCACGTCTGGCACGGCTACATGCCGGGCGTGCACGCCGGCTGTCTGTACGGCCTGCGGGTTCACGGTCCGTATGAACCGAAGAAGGGCCTGCGCTTCAACCCGCACAAGCTCCTGGTGGACCCCTACGCCCGCGCGCTGCACGGGCAGGTGGACCCCAAGGCGCCCATCCACGCGTACGTGCACGGGGGCAAGGAGGAGGACCTGGTCATGGACACGCAGGACGACGCCTGGGGCGTGCCCAAGGCGGTCATCCTGTCGGACGGGTTCGACTGGGAGGGCGACAAGCGGCCGGAGGTCCCCTGGAACAAGACGGTCCTCTATGAGCTGCACGTCAAGGGCTTCACCAAGCTGCACCCGCGCATCCCCGAACACCTGCGCGGCACGTACGCGGGCCTGGCGCACCCGGCCAGCATCGAACACCTGAAGAAGGTGGGCGTGACGAGCGTGGAGCTGCTCCCCATCCACGCCTTCGTGGACGAGCCGTTCCTCACCCAGAAGGGGCGCTCCAACTACTGGGGCTACAACACGCTGGGGTTCTTCGCACCGGACGCGCGCTACTGCGCGTCGGGCTCGCTGGGCGAGCAGGTGGCGGAGTTCAAGGGGATGGTGAAGCTGCTGCACCGCGCGGGCATCGAGGTGATCCTCGACGTGGTCTACAACCACACCTGCGAGGGCAACCACCTGGGGCCCACGCTGTCCTTCAAGGGGCTGGACGCCGGCGCGTACTACCGGCTCAGTGAGAAGGACCCGCGCTACTTCATGGACTTCACCGGGTGCGGCAACTCGTGGAACGCCACGCACCCGTACGCGCTGAAGCTCATCGCGGACAGCCTGCGCTACTGGGTGGAGGTGATGCACGTGGACGGCTTCCGCTTCGACCTGGCGACGACGCTGGGGCGGGACCGGCACGGCTACGACACCCGCGCGGCCTTCTTCCAAATCCTCCACCAGGACCCCGTGCTGAGCCGCGTGAAGCTCATCGCGGAGCCGTGGGACGTGGGGGACTACGGCTACCAGGTGGGCAACTTCCCGGTGCTGTGGAGCGAGTGGAACGGCAAGTACCGCGACACCATGCGCCGCTACTGGAAGGGGGACGACCGGCAGGCGGCGGAGATCGGCTCCCGGCTCACGGGCAGCTCGGACCTGTATGCGCTGTCCGGCCGCAAGCCCACGGCGAGCGTGAACTTCGTCACCGCGCATGACGGCTTCACGCTGCACGACCTGGTGACGTACAGCCAGAAGCACAACGAGGCCAACGGCGAGGACAACCGCGACGGCGCCAATGACAACCACGCCTGGAACTGCGGCGTGGAGGGGGAGACGAACGACCCCAAGGTGAACGCGCTGCGCGAGCAGCAGAAGCGCAACTTCCTGGCGTCCCTCTTCCTGTCGCAGGGCGTGCCCATGCTGGTGGCGGGCGACGAGATGGGCCGCACGCAGAAGGGCAACAACAACGCCTACTGCCAGGACAACGAGCTGTCGTGGGTGAACTGGGAGCTCAACGAGCAGCAGCGCCAGTTGTTGGACTTCACCTCCCGCATCATCAAGCTGCGGCGCGAGCAGCCGGTGCTGTCCAAGCGCCGCTTCTTCCGCGGGGCCCACATCTGGGACAGCGAGCTGAAGGACCTGGCGTGGTTCCGGCCGGACGGCAAGGAGATGAAGCGCGAGGACTGGGAGAAGCCCTACGTGCGCTCCCTGGCCTTCCTGCTGGGAGGCGACGCCATCGCCACGCCGGACGACGAGGGCCACCGCATCGTGGGGGACACGTTGCTGGTGCTGCTCAACGCGCACCACGAGCCCATCACCTTCATGCTGCCCGCGCTGGAGTGGGGCGCGGACTGGGAGCTGGTGGTGGACACCGCGGCGACGGGGGAGTCCCTGCGCACGCACACCCCGGCGGGCGGCAAGGTGCAGGCGGTGGGGCGTTCCCTGGTCGTCTTGCGCCGGCCGGCGACGGAATGGGAGTAGCCGCCGGGGCCGTCCCGGAGTAGGCAGCGGGGCGTGATGACGCACTCGCTCTGGCCCTGGGTGGCCTTCAACGTCTTCGTCCTGGCGATGCTCGCCATGGACCTGGGGCTGTTCCACCGCAAGGAGCACGCGGTGTCGCCGAAGGAGGCGACGCTGTGGACGCTGGTGTGGGTGAGCATCAGCCTCGCGTTCTGCGGAGGCGTCTGGCACTACGGCGGCAAGGGGCCGGCGCTGGAGTGGCTGACGGCGTACGTCGTGGAGTACGCGCTGTCCGTCGACAACCTCTTCGTCTTCCTGATGGTGTTCGGCTACTTCCGGGTGCCGCCGCAGCACCAGCACCGGGTGCTCTTCTGGGGCATCCTGGGCGCGTTCGTGATGCGCGCGCTGCTCATCGTCGCGGGCACGGCGCTGGTGGCCCGCTTCGAGTGGCTCATCTTCCTGTTCGGCGCGTTCCTCGTCTACACGGCCTCCAAGATGCTGTGGGCCAAGGACGACGAGGACGTGGACCCGGAGGCGGGCTTCATCGTCAGGATGTCCCGGCGCCTGCTGCCGGTGTCGCGCCAGGGCGAGGGCAGCCGCTTCTTCGTCCACGAGGACGGCCGGCGCAAGGTGACGCCGCTGTTCATCGTGTTGCTGGTGGTGGAGGCCACGGACCTGCTCTTCGCCATGGACTCCATCCCGGCGGTGCTGGGCATCAGCAAGGACCCGTTCATCATCTACACGTCCAACGTCTGCGCCATCCTGGGCCTGCGCTCGCTCTTCTTCGTCGTCTCCAGCCTGATGGAGAAGTTCCACCTGCTGAAGGTCGCGCTGGGCGTCATCCTGGCCTTCGTGGGCGTGAAGATGCTCATCGAGCACTGGTTCAAGATCCCCATCGGCATCTCGCTGGCGGTGATTGCCGGGTGCCTGCTGGTGGCCATCCTGGCGTCGCTGGTGTTCCCCAAGCCCCCGGAGGCGGAGGGGTCCACCCCGGTGGCGGACGCGGACAAGGCCCCGGACGCGCCGGCCCGGGAGCAGGAGCGCGGCTGAGGAAGGCCCTGCGTTTCGCTTGCATCGGGCGGGAGTCGCTGCCAAGTCTCCCGCCATGTCCACCGCCACCACCGACGGCATCCGCGTCACCGTGGAGCCGACCTTCTGGCCGGAGCGCAGCACGCCCGAGGCCGGGCAGTTCGCCTTCATGTACAAGGTGGTGCTCCTCAACGAGGGCACCGTCCCGGCGCAGCTCCGGTCCCGGCATTGGATCATCACCGACGCCCAGGGCCACATCGACGAGGTGAAGGGCGAGGGCGTGGTCGGCCGTCAGCCGCACCTCAAGCCGGGCGAGCGGTTCGAGTACACGAGCTGGGCGATGCTGAAGACGCCCTTCGGCACCATGCGCGGCGGCTACGAGATGGAGCGTCCGGACGGGACGCGCTTCGAGGCGCGCATCGCCGAGTTCGCGCTCACGTTGCCTCACGCGCTGCACTGAGGCCTCGCACATGCCTGTGCCGACCACGAAGCGGGGGCTGCTGCTCGTCAACCTGGGGACGCCGGACGCGCCCGAGCCCGGGCCGGTGCGCCGCTACCTGCGCGAGTTCCTCAACGACCCGCGCGTCATCGACATCAACCCCGTGGGGCGCTGGTTCCTCCTGAATCTCGTCATCCTGCCCTTCCGCCCCGCGAAGAGCGCGGAGGCGTACCGCAAGGTGTGGATGACAGAGGGCTCGCCGCTGCTCGTGTACAGCCGCGCGCTGGAGGCGCGGGTGCGGGAGCGGCTGGGGGACGACTACGAGGTGGAGCTGGCCATGCGCTACGGCAACCCGTCGCTGCCGGACGCCATCGCGCGGCTGAAGGCGAAGGGCGTGTCGGAGTTCACGGTGCTGCCGCTGTACCCGCATGAGGCGGCGTCGTCCTCCGCGTCGTCGCTGGCGCGGGCCTACGAGGTGCTGGCGGAGGGCTGGGACGTCCCCAACGTGCGCGCGGTGCCGGCCTTCTGGGACGACGCGGGCTTCCTGGACGCGTTCGCGGCGGTGGCGCGGCCGGTGATTGCCGACACGCGCGCGGACCACGTGCTGTTCAGCTTCCACGGGCTGCCGGAGCGGCACATGCGCAAGAGCGACCCGACGGGCAGTCACTGCCTGGCGTCCGCGGGCTGCTGTGACGCCATCACGGCGCAGAACCGGCACTGCTACCGCGCGCAGTGCTTCGCGACGGCGCGGATGCTGGCCCAGCGGCTGGGGCTGCCGGAGGGCGGCTACACGGTGTCCTTCCAGTCGCGGCTGGGGCGCACGCCGTGGGTGAAGCCGTACACGGACCTGGTGCTGCCGGAGCTGGCGGCGAAGGGCGTGAAGCGGCTGGCGGTGATGTGCCCGGCCTTCGTGGCGGACTGCCTGGAGACGCTGGAGGAGATTGGCCTGCGCGCGAAGGAGCAGTTCGTGGAGGCGGGCGGCGAGTCGCTGACGCTGGTGCCGTCCCTCAACGCCCACCCGGAGTGGGTGGACGCCGTGGTGCGGCTGGTGCGCGCTTCGGACGGCCCGGCCCCTGCTACGGCGCGGGCGGAGTCGCGGTAGTCGCGGGCGGGGCCTGGGGCGCGCTGACGGGCGTGATGCGGGCCTGGTAGGTGCCCGCGGGCAGGTTCACGGCGGGCTGCGCGGGGCCGTTGAGGGAGGTGGACAGGGTGCCCTCCCAGGAGCGCCACTGGCCGGCCTTCACCAGGAACTCGCCCTTGCCGGTGACCTTCACGGTGGCGCCCAGCTCGGTGCCCGGCGGCGGGGCTGCGGGGGCGGGGGGCGCGTCGTCCAGCTCGTTGGGGACCTCGATGGCGGCGTTCTCGGGGTCGGCTTGGGGCGCGCCCTTGTCCTTCTTGGGGAGGGAGGGGCGCGGGGCGCTGAGGGTGCCGCCGAACTGCTCCACGAGGTCGTACTCGAGCGTGGCCACCTGCTCGCCGTTGTCGCCCGGGGTGACGGAGACGAGCTTCACGCGGTTGTGGCGCTCGCCGCCGGGGGCGCGGCGGAAGAGGGTGCCCAGGGCGTCCGGCGTGGTGAGCTCGGTGCCCAGGGACCACGTCTCGCCGGGGCGCACGGGGTCGCGCGGCAGCTCCAGCACCAGCGTGGCCAGGTTGCGCGCGGGGCCCTGGAGCCCGTCGATGATGAAGCCGCGGTCGCTGAAGGTGGCGTCCTCGGGCGCGCCGGAGTTGGGCGTCACGCGCAGTTGGCGCTCCCCGTTCTTGTCCAGTTGGAGCACGTACGTGTACTCGGTGGGGACGGAGGCCCTGGCGGCGGCGGGGGCCTGGGCCTCGGCGGGGGCGGCCTTGGCGCCCTTCTTCTTGTCGGCCTTGGCGGGCTTCTCCGCGGGGGCGGACTCCAGGGCGGGCGCGTTGCGGTCCAGGGCGAGGTTGACGCGGAAGGAGATGGGCGCGTCCTGGACGAGCTTCCAGCGCAGCACGACGGCGTCCTTGGGGATGGCGGGCGCCTTGGGAGTGGGAGCGGCCTCCTCGGGCTCGGGCGCGGTGGCTCCCGGCGGGCGCGGGATGGGCTCCAGCTTGCCCGGCGCCTCCTGCTTGCAGGCGGTGAACGCGAGGGCGACGAGCAGACCGGACAGACTTCGCTTCACGGGGACACTCCTGGGTGACGGTCGCGGGATAGCGGAGCGGACGGCGGTTGTAAAAGGGAGAACGGGCCTTGACGCGCCCCGCCGGAGTCAGCGCTTCCAGTCTGGCGGACGTCCACTCCCCCTCCGAGAGGAGCAAGCCTGGGCGAGCAGGCCCCCTGGCCGCAAGTCCCCTGGGGCGTTGGAGGACCCAGCTTCCGGCCCCCCACCGTATTCCTCTATGTCCGCACCTCGCGAAGCGCGGGGGGATGCCTGCGATTGGGGGCCTCCATGGGGCGAGGCCCGTGGCTTGGAATGGAGCGGTGCGATGAAGTTCAAGGCATTGGGGCTGTGGGTGGTGCTGGGGGTGTCGGCGGGGTGTGCGTCGGGGAAGCCCACCGCGCTGGAGCGGCGGCAGGCGGTGCGGGACTCGCTGGACAAGACCTACCGGAGCACGGAGGGCTTCCAGGCGGCCCGTTGGGGGATGACGCTGGAGGAGGTGCGCGCGGCGCTGCCCGAGGCGAGCGTGGGGCCGGATGGAACGCTGCGGATGCAGACGACCATCGCGGAGGTGCCGGCGGAGGTGGCGCTCGGATTCCTGGACAACCGGCTGGCGGCGGTGGACGTGTTCTTCGCGGACGTGGCGGATCCGCGCACGTTCCACTCGCTGATGCAGGACCTGCTCACGCGCAAGTATGGCGAGCCGAAGAAGCGCATCGACGTGGCGCGAGAGCTTCAGTGGAAGAAGCTGCCCATCCGCTTCGCCGCGGACCTGATGCCCGTGCAGGAGGTGGAGGCCGCCGCGACCGTCCAGACGACGGAGAGCGCGTTGGCCCAGGGGCGGCCCAAGCTGATCAACCGGTGGACCACGCTGGAGAGCCACGTGAACCTGACGCAGTGGTCCCTGCCGTCCCGGAGCGTCGTGGCCATCCAGTACGAGTCCGCGAAGTACGCGCCCAAGCGCGCGGACCTCATCGGGCGCTACAGCACGAAGGCACGGCAGGACCTGGTGAAGGAGCTCTGATCAGTGAGCGCGGGGCGCCGCCGCGCGGGACAGCCGGTCTCGCACGGCGATGCCCAGGCCGCTCGCGGCGGGCAGACAGGCCACGAGCACGTCGTGGCCCTGTTCGTCGGCTTCACGTAGTCGCGCGTAGAGGACTCGCGCGGCCTGCGCGGGTTCTCCCGGCACGTCGAAGCGCTGCACATCTTCAGGCAATGACAGTGACGCGGGGCCCAGCACTCCGACTCGCAATCCCTGTGCTCGCAGGGCTTCCACCCGCTGCACTGCTTCACCCGGCTCCGCGAGCACCACGCCCGCCCTGGGCGCGTAGTGTGACTCCAGCGAACCGGAGACTCGCACCGTGGTCGATTTGCGCACCGGCACCGTGCGCCCCAGCACCCGCTCGATGTCCTCTGTCGCCAGGCCTCCGGGCCTGAGGATCGCGGGGGCTCCGGAGGACAGGTCCACGATGGTCGACTCCACGCCCACCGTGGACGGGCCTCCGTCCAGCACCAGGTCCACGTCGTCGCCCAGGTCGCGCCGCACGTGCTCCGCGGTCGTCGGGCTCACCCGGCCGAAGCGGTTGGCGCTGGGTGCCGCCACGCCGCCTCCCAGCCGCTGGAGCACCTCCATGGCCACGGAGTGTCCCGGCACTCTCAGGGCCACCGTGTCCTGGCCTCCCGTCACCGCGTCCGTGGCCTTCGACGTGCGCTTCAGCACCAGGGTCAGCGGCCCCGGCCAGAAGGCCTTCGCCAGCGCCTTCGCTTCGTCCGGTACCTCACGGGCCCACTCGGACAGGTGCTCCGCTCCGGGGATGTGGACGATGAGCGGGTGGTTCGCTGGCCGACCCTTGATGGCGAAGACGCGGCGCACCGCCAGTTCGTCCTCGGCGTTGGCCGCGAGGCCGTAGACCGTCTCTGTTGGCAGGGCGATGACACCGCCGCGTCGCAGCAATTCGACTGCACGGTCGAGGAGGTCGGGAGTAAGCATGCTCGGTTCGCACTGTCTCCCCTGGAGAAACCATGGGCAAGCCACACGTTTTCGAAGCGCACAGCCAGATGCCGGTTCCCGCCGCCGACCTCTTCTCCTGGCACACCCGCGAGGGGGCCTTCGAACGCCTGTCACCTCCCTGGGAGACCGCGGAGGTCATCGACCGCTCCGGCGACGGCATCCGTCCCGGCGCCCGCGTCGTCGTGAAGCTCCACCTGGGCCCCATCCCCCAGCGCATGGTCGCCGAGCACACCGCCTACGTGGAGGGCTCCTCCTTCCAGGACACCCAGCGTGAAGGCCCGTTCGCGAAGTGGATCCATGACCACCGCATGAACCCCTCGGGCCCCCAGGCCTCCATCCTGGATGACCACATCCAGTACGAGCTGCCCGTGGGCACGCTCGGGGACACCTTCGGCGGTGGCTATGCGCGCAAGCGTCTGGAGCACATGTTCGCGTACCGCCACACGCTCACCCGCGCGGACCTGCGCCGCC
Organism: Corallococcus sp. AS-1-12; assembly: GCF_020036995.1. NCBI lineage: Bacteria > Pseudomonadati > Myxococcota > Myxococcia > Myxococcales > Myxococcaceae > Corallococcus > Corallococcus sp. AS-1-12. The sequence continues at coordinate 61,850 of NZ_JAIQDD010000027.1, forward strand.
ATGCGCGGTTCGCATCCCAGGGCCCGCTCACCGTGGCCATCGGCGGGGCGTCCGGCATGCTGGGCTCCGCGCTGTCGTCGTTCCTCACCACCGGCGGCCACCGCGTGAAGCGGCTGGTGCGCGGCCGCGCGAACCCGGCGCGCGGGGACATCTCCTGGGCTCCCGACAAGGGCACCATCGACGCCGCGGGCCTGGAGGGCGTGGACGCCGTGGTGCACCTCTCCGGCGCCAACGTGGGCGAAGGTCGTTGGACCGACGAGCGCAAGCAGGAGATCCTCAAGAGCCGCACCGAGAGCACCCGCCTGCTCTGCGAGACGCTGGCCCGCGCCACCCGCAAGCCGCGCGTGCTCATCTGCGCCTCCGCCGTGGGCTACTACGGCAGCCGGGGCGAGGAGGAGGTCACCGAGACGTCCTCCTCCGGTGACGGCTTCCTCGCGGACGTCACGCGCCAGTGGGAGGCTTCCACCAAGGCCGCCCAGGACGCGGGCATCCGCGTGGTGCACCTGCGCATCGGCGTGGTGCTGGACGCGCGCGGCGGGGCGCTCGCGAAGCTGGCGCTCGCGACCCAGGCGGGCGGCGGCGGGCCCGTGGGCTCCGGACGCCAGTGGCTGAGCTGGGTGTCCCTGGAGGACGTGCTGGGGCTCATCCAGTTCGCCCTCTTCACCCCGTCCATCCAGGGCGCCCTCAACGCCGTGTCCCCGAACGCGGTGCGACAGGGTGAGCTGGCGAAGGTGCTGGGCAAGGTGCTGCACCGTCCCGCCGTCTTCCCGCTGCCCGCCGCCGTGGTGAAGACCGTCTTCGGGCAGATGGGCGAGGAGACCCTCCTGTCCAGCACCCACGCCCTGCCCACGGTCGCGCAGGCGAAGGGCTTCTCCTTCCTCCTGCCCGGCCTGGAGGAGGCGCTGCGCTTCACCCTGGGGCGGACCACGGACGGCGCGGAATACCGCCACGGATAGGCCCCGTGCTTGACACTCCTCGGGAGGGGCGACAGAAGTGCGCCGCTTCCCCCCTCGCTTCGAGGAGTCCTGATGATCCAGGTCGAAGGGCTGACGAAGTTCTACGGCGAGCACGCGGCCATCCGGGACCTGGCCTTCACCATCGGCCAGGGCGAGGTCATCGGCTTCCTGGGCCTCAATGGCGCCGGCAAGTCGACGACGCTCAAGATTCTGGGGTGCGTGCTGCTGCCCACCTCGGGCCGCGTCGTCATCGACGGGCACGACGTGGTGAGCCAGTCCCACGAGGTGCGCCAGCGCATCGGCTACCTGCCGGACGTGCCCCCCGTCTACGAGGAGATGACGGTGGGCGAATACCTCGCCTACGTCGCCCGGCTGCGCGACGTGCCCGCGAAGGCCACCGCGTCCCACGTCGGTGAAGCCGAGGAGAAGACCGGCCTGCGCGACGTGCACGGCGAGGTCATCTCCACGCTCAGCCACGGCTACCGCCAGCGCGTGGGGCTGGCGCAGGCGCTGGTGCACAAGCCCGCGCTGCTCATCCTGGACGAGCCGACCAGCGGCCTGGATCCGCTCCAAATCGTGGAGATGCGCGACGTCATCCGCGGCCTCAAGGGCGCGCACACGGTGCTGGTGTCCAGCCACATCCTCCCGGAGATTTCCCAGACGTGCGACCGGCTGCTCATCATCCACAAGGGCACGCTGCTGGCGCAGGGCAGTGAGGAGGAGCTGTCTCGAAGCCTGGGCGGCCCGTCCATCGTGCTGGAGGTGCGGGGCGACCGGGCCCGGGCGCTCGAAGCGCTCCAGGGGTTCGGCGCGGTGGAGGTGCGGGAAGGGGCGGGCGGCGTGCTGGCCCTGAAGGTCGCGGCGGCGCCGGATCTGCGGCCCCAGGTGGCGCGGGCGGTGGTGGGCGCGGGCCTGGAGTTGTTGCGATTGGACGCGAACGAGGGGCAACTGGAGGCGCTGTTCCTGCGCCTGACGCACGGGCAGGAGGTGAAGGCGTGAAGGCGCTCCTGATTGCGCGCCGCGAGCTGGCCGGCTACCTGCGCACGCTCAGCGGCTACGTCATCCTGGCCATCATCCTCGCGGTGAACGGGCTGTTCTTCAACGCGTACGCCCTGGGCGGCGCGAGCAAGCGCTCCGCGGAGGTGCTGTCCGGCTTCTTCTACTACTCCAGCGGCTTCACCATCGTGGCGGCCATCCTGGTGTCCATGCGGCTGCTCGCGGAGGAGCGTCAGACGGGCACGCTGCCGCTCTTGTACGCGTCGCCGGTGCGGGACCGGGACATCGTGCTGGGCAAGTTCCTGGCGGGGCTCGCGTTCCTGGCGCTGTACCTGCTGCTCACGCTCTACATGCCGCTGCTGGTGCTGGTGAACGGCAAGGTGTCCTTCGGGCACGTGGCGGCGGGCTACCTGGGGTTGCTGCTCCTGGGCAGCGCGTCGCTGGCGGTGGGGACGTTCGGGTCGTCGCTGGCGAAGAACCAACTGCTCGCGGCCATCTTCTCCGCGGTGATGCTGGTGGCGCTCATCCTCTGCTGGCTGCTGGCGCGCATCACCGAGCAGCCGCTGTCCGACGTCTTCAGCGCGATGTCGCTGTGGAACCAGCACTTCCCTCCGTTCCAGGCCGGGCTCATCCACGTGCGGGACGTCGTCTACTACCTGGTGGTCACCTATGTGGCGCTGTTCGCGGCCACGCGGGTGCTGGAAGCGCGGAGGTGGCGATGAGCACGCCGGTTGCTTTCGGGACGGGGCTCGCCGCGACGGGGGCGTTCGTCGCGGGGCTCGTGGCGGTGTTCCTCGCGGAGCGCGTGCTGGGCGTGGGCTCCGGCCGCGTGGCGCTGGCGGCGCTGGGCACCGCCGGGGTCGTGGCCGCGACGGCGTGGCGCGCGGTGCGGATGATCTCCGCGCCCTCGGACCGGCGCGCGCTGGAGCGGTGGGTGCTCACGCTGTACGTGGTGGGGCTGGCCGCGCTGGTGCTCTACTTCGTGAAGGGGGACGTGGGGACGGCGCTGCTCGGTGAGCCGCTGTCGCGTGCGTCGCCCCGGCTGTCGGTGGTGCTGGCGGTGCTGTTCCCGGCGCTGATGCTGTGCGCGCTCGTGCCGCTGGTGATGGTGGAGGCCGCGCTCGTGGCCATGGCCCGGGCGCCCGTGCCGGAGACGGGTCGGGTGAAGAGCGCGCTGTTCTCCGGTCTGGGCATGGCGTTCGTCATCGTGTTCGCGTTCGCGGCGACGTACGTGGCCACGCAGGCGGACGCGACCTGGGACCTGTCGTACTTCCGGACCGCGAAGCCGGGCGATGCGACGCGCAAGCTGGTGCGCGGTCTCAACGAGCCCTTGCAGGTGACGCTCTTCTTCCCGCCCGCCAACGAGGTGGGCGAGGCGGTGCGGCAGTACTTCCGCGACCTGGAGCCGGAGAGCCCGCAGTTGGGCGTGGAGGCGTTGGACCAGGCGGTGGAGCCCGCGCGCGGCAAGGCCCTGGGTGTCAGCAACAACGGCTCGGTGGTGCTGGCGCGGGGGGACCGCAAGGAGATCCTGACGCTGGGATTGGATCCCGAGCGTGCGCGCGGGCAGCTCCAGCGGTTGGACGCGGAGGTGCAGCGGCGGTTGTTGGCGGTGGCGAAGCCCCGGCGCATCGTCTACCTCACGGGAGGCCATGGAGAGCGCGCCGACACGCGGCCCGTTCCGGGGGAGGCAGCCCGGCCGTCGGTGGCGCAGTTCAAGGAGCTATTGCGCGCGCAGAACGTGGACGTGCGCACGCTCACGGTGGCGGAGGGGTTGGGGTCGGCGGTGCCGGCCGACGCGGCGATGGTGGCGGTGTTGGGACCCACGCGGGAGCTGCTTCCGGAGGAGGCCGCCGCGCTGCGCGAGTACTGGGAGCGGGGAGGGCGGTTGTGGATCGCGCTGGAGCCGGATGGCGCGGCGCTGGAGCCGCTGCTCCAGCCGATGGGGCTCAAGTCGCTGCGTGTGCCGCTGGCGAATGATCGGGTGTACTTCCGCACCACGCGTCAGCAGAGCGACCGGGGCAACCTGGGCACGGCGAGCTTCTCCTCGCACCCGTCGGTGACGTCGCTGTCCGCGCTGGGGTCGCAGGGCGCGGTGGCGTTCATGGGGGCGACGGCGCTGGAGACGCTGACCCCGCCCGTGCCCGGCGTGCTGCTGGACACGAGCGTGCGCGCGCACGCGGAGACGTTCGCGGACCGCAACGGAGACTTCGAGCCGGAGCCGGGCGAGGTCACCAAGGCGTGGCCGCTGGTGGTGGCGGTGGAGCGGCCGGCGGGGGAGGGGAAGCCCGCTTCGCGCGCGGTGGTGATGGCGGACGCGGACGCGCTGGGGGACGGCATCCTGGGCAACGTGGGCAATGCGTATCTCGCGGTGGACACGCTGCGCTGGCTCTCCGGCGAGGAGGCGCTCTCCGGCGTGACGACGAGCGAGGAGGACGTGCCGTTGCAGCACACGCGCTCGCAGGACGTCATGTGGTTCTACGCGACGGTCTTCGGGGTGCCGGTGGCGGTGCTGGCGGTGGGCTTCTTCGTGACGCGGCGGCGCGGACGGCGTGCGCCCCGGAGCACCGCGGTGGCGGGAGGTGCGCGATGAAGGCACGCGACGTGGCGGTGCAGGGCGTGCTGGCGGGCGTGGCGCTCGTGGCCGCGTTCTTCGTGTGGCAGCGTGAGCCTTCTCGCGCACCGGGTGAGGTGACGGTGGAGGACGCGCAGGCGAGCGCGCTCGACCGCATCCGGTACGACGAGGAGACGCGCTTCGTGGAGCTGTTCCGCGACCCGCAGGACCGCGACACCATCTGGGTCCGCCTTGGCAACAAGCCCGCGAAGCCTGGGGCAGAAGCTGGAACGACGGATGGCGGTGTGGCGCAGCCCGGCCTGACAGACGCTGGGACGGATGCGGGTTCCATCGCCGCGGCGAGCCCTACCCCCGTGCCTCCTCCTCGCGAGCTGCGCGGCAACGATGTGGCGCTGAAGCTGTTCTCCCGCTTCGCTCCGCTGCGCGCGCAGCGGGACCTGGGCGTCCTGGACGACAAGAAGCTGGACGAAATCGGCCTCGCGAAGACGGAGCGCGGTCTGACGCTCGTGCTGGACGGGACGCCGAAGACGTTCCGGATCGCCACGCCCGCCTCGGGCTGGGGCGCCCCCTACCTCCAGCGCGCTTCCGACGGGCACGTCTTCCTCCTCGGCCCCGGACTGCTGCCGGACCTGGAGGCCGCGTCCAGCCGGCTCGTGGACCGGCGCCTTCACGCCTTCGACGTGGACGGCTTCGACCGCGTCGTCATCTCCACCGGCACCACGTCCCGCGCCTTCGTCGCCAGCGGCAGACCGCCAGGCGCCATGCAACTGTCGCCCGTGGACGCCCCCGGCACTCCGGATGACTTCGCCCGCAACTGGCATGACCGCTTGTGGCGCCTCACCCCCGTGGAGCTGCTGGGCCGGGGCGAAGCTCCTCCGGGCCCGGCCCCCACCCCCGCCTTCCACGTGGAGTACCAGCGCGGCGGCAAGGCCGTGGGCGACCTCTCCATGGCGAAGACGCCCGACGGCTCGTGGTACGCGCGCACGGAGTTCACCCCCGGCTGGGCCCGCATGGGCGGCGGCCTGGAGCTCCTGGCCGAGGACGCCGCGAAGCTCACCGCGCCGCGCTAGGGGCTCACGGCGCGGTGGACGCCGGCTCCAGGTCCAGCCGTACGTCCACGAAGCTGTAGGCCGGCCACGGCCCCGTGAACCGGAACGTGTACGCGTCCAGCCGCGCCACCAGCGACTGCACCCGCGCCTCGAACGCGGCCACCCGCGTGCGGTCCACCAGCCAGGCCGCGTTGAGCATCATCCGCTCACCCAGCGGCGGCGCTTCGTGCGTCGCCTCCGCCAGCGGACGCAGGCCCGCCCTCAGCCCGTCCAGGTCCTTCCGGATGCGGTCGTGCAGCGCCGCCTCCAGCCGCGCCTCGTGGTCCTCCTCGAGCTCCGCGGGGCCGCGCGCCAGCTCCGGCCGCGCCTCCTGCAACCCTCGCGTCAGCGCGTCGCCGTGGCAGTACACCTTCAGCCCCAGCTCCACCCGGCCCTCCAGCTCCGACAGCGCCCGGCTCAGCGGCGCGCGCGCCACGCGCAACAGCTCCCGCACGCGCTCCTCCGACGGCAGCACCGTCCCGAAGGCCACCGGCACCAGCGTGTGCTCGCGCACCACGGCCTCCGTGACGCGCTGATGCATCAGCAGGTTCGCCCGCGTGGGCACCACCCGCGGGCCCGTGACGTCGGACACCAGCGCCGCGAGCCCTCCCTCTCGCACCCGCCGCACCGGCGCCTCCCCCAGCCCCGCGAGGTCCTGCTCCCCTCCGCCGTCCTCGCGCACGATGCCGTAGAGATAGTGCGCCCGTGCCTCGCGCGAGGACTCCGCCTGGGTCTTCGTCGTCATGACGTGCCCCCTGCCTCCGTGCAGCCGCCCGCTTCAGCGCGTGGATGCCGCGTCACGCCGCGCAATCATCTTCTTCACCTGGTCCACCAGCGCGTCCGGCAGACACGGCTTGGTGACGTACGCATCACACCCGGCCTCGTTCGCGTCCTCCGAGTGGCCCTTCAGCGCATGCCCCGTGAGCGCCACCACAGGGATGCCCTTCGTGCGCGCGTCGCCCTTCAGCCGGCGCGTCGCCTCCCAGCCGTCCATCACCGGCAGCGACAGGTCCATCAGGATGACGTCCGGCACCAGCTCGAAGGCCTTGTCCAACGCCTCCTGGCCGTTCTTCGCCTCCGCCACGCGGAAGCCCGAGAACTCCAGGTACTCCGCGTACATCTCCCGGGCATCCTGGTAGTCGTCCACCACCAGCACGAGCGGCTTTGTCTTTTCCGGGGTGTTCGTCATGTCCGTCTCGCACGTCTTGGAAAGTGCAGGGTGAAGGTCGAACCCTGGCCCGGAGCGCTCTGGAGGGAGACGCGTCCCCCCAGCATCTCGGCCAGGCGGCGGCAGATGGACAGGCCCAGGCCCGTTCCCCCATAGGCACGCGTGGGAGAGCTGTCCACCTGCTGGAAGTCCTCGAAGATCTTCTCCTGGTTCGACACGTCGATTCCGATGCCTGTGTCCTTCACCGAGATGGCCACGGTGCCGGTGGCGTTCTGATACTCCGCCGCGATGTGCACGCCGCCCTCGTGCGTGAACTTCAGCGCGTTGGACAACAGGTTGAGGACGATCTGCTTCACCTTCTGTCGGTCGCTCCACACCCCCGGCAGCCCCTCATCCAGGCGCGTCTCCACCGTCAGCTTGCTGCGCGCGATGATGGGGTCCATCTCCGCCATCACCTCCTGGATGAGCTCCGGGATGCCGAAGTCCGACAGGTGCAGCGGCATCCGCCCCGCCTCGATGCGGGTGATGTCCAATATCTCGTTGATGACCTCCAGCAGGTGCCGCCCGTTGGAGTCGATGCGCGTGAGGTTCCTGCGCTGCGGCGGCGTCATCTCCCCGGACACGCCCTGCAGGAGCATGTTCGTGTAGCCGAGGATGGCGTTGAGCGGCGTGCGGAACTCATGCGACATGTTGGCCAGGAACTGCGACTTGGCCGCGCTCGCCTGCTCCAACTGGATGGCCTGCCGGCGCAGCAGCTCGTTCTGCTCCGCCAGCTCCGCGGTGGCGGACTGCACGCGCGCCTCCAGCTCGCTGGAGACCTCCTTCACGCGCTCCAACAGCCGCGCCCGCTCCAGCACCTCCGTGCGGTCGTGGAACACGGTGACGATGCCCGTCAGCTCGCCCCCGTCGCCCAGCACCTTGTTGGCCATGGCCTCCATGGGCACGGGCGCGCCGGTGGCCGGGTCGTCCAGCGTCAACTGGCTCTTCCAGCGGGACACGCCCGCGTTCACCGGCCCCAGCAGGTTCGCCAGGAAGGACGCGAAGAGCGCGTCGTTGGCGCGCACCCGGCGCAGCGTGGCCTCGCCGCCGGCGCCCTCTTCGTGAGGCCAGGCGAAGAGGCGCTCGGCCGGGTCGTTCATCATCACCATGCCGCCCGCGGGGTCGGTCAGGATGATGGGGTCCGCCACCGAGTCCAGCACCCGGTCCAGGCGGTGGCGCTCGCTGCGGGCCTCGCGCTCCGTGGCGCGCAGTTGCCGGTAGCTCTCCCCCAGCGCCTGCGTGGCGCGGCCCAGGTCCGTCAGGTTGCGCAGCACGCTCACCACCACGGACGGACCGTCCGGGGCCAGCACCGGGGTGGTGGCCAGCTCGAAGAGCAGGTCCATGCCCTCCAGCGGATCCACCAGCGACACCTCGCGCCGGTGCACGGACGTGCCGCCCTGCGCGAGCGTCTCCCGGAACAGGCGCTGGTTGAGCTCCACGGCGCGCGTGCGGCCGGGGCTCGCGTCCGGGCCCGCCACCAGCAGCGCCTCCGCGCGGGCGTTGGCGAAGAGCAGCGTGCCGTCCGTGTCCGTGAGCAGCACCGGATCCGACACCGCGTTGATGACCCGGCGAAGCAGCCGGTCCGGCTCCGGGCGGCGCGGCGCGCGCGCATCCGAGGCCAGTTGCCGGGCCAGGAGCGGCCCCGCGCACGACGCCACCCACGCCACGTCCTCCGGCACCGCCGGTCCAGGCAGCCCCACCACCAGCAGCGCGGCCGCGGGCGCTCCGGCGCGGCCCAGCGGCACCGCGAAGAACCCGCCCGGCATCACCGCGCCCTCCACCGCGTCCGCCGCCAGCCCCCGCGCCCCGGGCCGGTTGCGGAAGCCCGCGAGCGGTGAGCCCTGCGCGTCCCACGCCCGGGCCAGCGCGGCCTGCTGCGCCCCGGTCAGCCCTTCGCTGGCCAGGCACGCGGACGCCCCCGCGCCATCCCCCGGCCCGACACAGGCGGCGGGCACGCCATGTCTGCGCGCGAGCCACTCCACGACCGCGCGCGCACAGGCGACGGCGGACTCGCAGGCGAGCAGGTGCTCGGCGAGCACGAGGCGCGCCCCGGGATCGGCTTCGGCGGGGGGCAGCGGGGCTGGGGACGCCACGACCTTACGCTCCGGGTGAAGGGGGACGCGGGGGACGGCCGCGTTCCGGCGAGTCTGCGGTGCGGACCTCCGAAAATGCCACCACGATGCGCGCCTCCCCGTCCAAGGAAGAGGGGCGCCCCAGGACCTCCTGGGCCGGCGTGTCGAAGCGCAATCCCCTGTCCAGCAGGCGGTCCAGCACGTCCACCAGACTGGCCCCACCAGCCACGCGTTCCACGGGCATTCGGCGCATGCTCCTTCAAGTCCGCCCGGCGCGGACCTTCGGGTCCAAGGGCTGTTTTAACGCGCGGGCGACACCGCACCCCAGCCCCGTCCACGCCCGCCCCCTGTCTGACCAACACCCGGGGCCTGGCTCTGTTGGGTCGCATACACCCCACGCTGGGCAGCCGGCCGGGCGGGGCTCGGCAGGCGTGGCTTATGCCCTGGGAAGCGGATTCCTAGCCTTCCGTCATGAACGACGAGCGCCAGCACAAATCCCTGTGGACGGTGACGACGCCTCCCCGGGACTTCCCCTCCCTGAGGGGCGACCTGGACGTGGACGTGGCCATCATCGGAGGGGGCATCGCGGGCCTGACGACCGCCTGGTTGCTCAAGCGTGCCGGCAAGAAGGTGGCGGTGCTGGAGATGCACCGCGTCCTCTCCGGGCAGACGGGGCAGACGACCGCGCACCTCACGGAGCTGCTGGACACGCCGTACACCACGCTGCTGAAGGACTTCGGGGAGAAGGGGGCGCACCTGGCCGCGTCCTCCAGCCGGGCCGCCATCGAACAGATCGCGTCCCTGGTGGAGACGCTCGGCATCGACTGCGGCTTCACCCGGGCGCCGGGCTACCGCTACGCGGAGACGGACGCCGAGCTGCGCGAGCTGCTGCAGGAGGTGTCCGCCGCCCGGCAGGCGGGGCTGCTCGCGACCTTCACCAAGGAGGTGCCGCTGCCCTTCCCGGTGAAGGGCGCGCTGCGCGTGGAGGATCAGGCGCTGTTCCACCCGCGGGAGTACCTGCTCGCGCTCGCGGACCGCATCCCGGGGGACGGCTGCCACCTCTTCGAGAACACCAAGGTCGTGGACATCCATGACGGCGCGCCCTGCCGCGTCGTCACGGAGGGCGGCACCGTGACGGCGCGGGCCGTGGTGGAGGCCACCACCACGCCGCTCAACCGCGTGGCCATGCACACCAAGCTCTACCCGTACCGCACCTACGCGGTGGCGGCCCCGCTGGACGCGCCGCTGGAGCCGGGCCAGTACTACGACAGCCGCGACCCGTATCACTACATCCGCACGCAGCGGGTGGACGGCGTGTCCTACGTCATCGTGGGCGGCGAGGACCACAAGGTCGGAAGCGAGGAGGACACCGCGTCCTGCTTCGCCGCGCTGGAGGCGTACACGCGCGACCGCTTCCCCGTGAAGCGCATCACCCACCGCTGGTCCGGCCAGGTCATCGAGCCCGCGGACGGCCTGCCCTATATCGGACGCAACGTGGGCAGCCGCCACGTGTACGTGGCCACGGGCTTCTCCGGCACGGGCATGACGTTCGGCACGCTCGCGGGCATGGTGCTGTCGGACCTCATCCTCGGCAACGAGAACCCCTACGCCGCGCTGTACGACGCGGGCCGCGTGAAGCCCAAGGCCGGCGCCAAGGACTTCATCCAGGAGAACGCGGAGGTGGCCTTCCGCTTCGTCGCGGACCGGCTCTCCAAGCCGGACGGACGCCACCTGTCGGACGTGGCCCCGGGCGAGGGGAAGATCCTGGAGGTGGATGGCCGCAAGGTGGCCGTGTACCGCGAGGAGGACGGCACCCCGCACGCCGTGTCCCCGGTGTGCACGCACCTGGGCTGCCACGTGCACTGGAACAACGCGGAGCGCTCCTGGGACTGCCCCTGCCACGGCGGCCGCTTCAGCCCCACCGGGCGCGTGCTCAACGGCCCCGCCGTGAAGGACCTGCCTTCGCGCAAGCTGCCGGTGAAGTGAGAAGTGCGTGCGGGTGGGCTTCCATTCGGGCGGGCCCACCCCCATCTATCTGCACATCCACTTCATCAGGGGGCAGGGGAATGAACGCGTTGGACCTGATCAAGCAGCAGCACGAAGAGGTGTCCAAGCTCTTCAAGAAGTACGAGAAGCTGTCGGACGAGGACGACGACCAGCGCCAGGAGCTGTTCGAGCAGATCGCCGACCGGCTGGGGGCGCACGCGAAGATTGAAGAGCTGTACCTGTACCCGGTGCTCAAGCAGGACGACACGGAGGACGACCTGCGCGAGGCCGTGGAGGAGCACCTCGCCGTCAAGCGCCTCATCGCGGACCTGCTGGACATGGAGCCCTCCGACGAGGAGTTCGACGCGAAGATGAAGGTCCTCCAGGAGCAGGTGGAGCACCACGTGGAGGAGGAGGAGAAGGACCTCTTCAAGGCGGCGCGCAAGCTCCTGAGCAAGGACCAGTTGGAGGACCTGGGCATCCAGTTGGAGGAGGAGTACGACTCCTTGATGGAGGGCGAGCCCCGCAACGAGGTGCCCGAGGAGACGGAGCACGCCGCGCCCATCTAGCGCGGCGCATCCGGGGCAAGACGGGGGTTGCGCGTGGCGTGGGGCCGGGCAGCATGCGGCCCATGCCGCGCGCTCCTGTCTCCGCCCCCGTGTTGCTGCCGGATGCCTTCACGCCCGCCGCGCGCCGCGCCCTGGTGCGCGCGGACCCCACGCTGGGAAAGCTCTTCAAGAAGATAGGCCCGTTCCGCTTCGAGCGGTCCCCGCTGCACAGCCCCTTCGAGGCGCTGGCGCACTCCATCGTCTACCAGCAGCTCCACGGCCGCGCGGCGGCGACCATCTTCGGCCGCGTCTGCGAGCGGGTGGGGCAGGGCAGGGGCTTCACCCCGGAGAAGCTGCTCGCGCTGCCGGACGCCACGCTGCGCGAGGCCGGGCTGTCCGCGAACAAGCTGCTGGCCATCCAGGACCTGGCGCGCAAGACGGTGGACGGCACGGTGCCGCCGCTCGCGCGCGTGCGCCGCATGTCCGACGCGGACTTGATTGAGCACCTCACGCAGGTGCGCGGCATTGGCCAGTGGACCGTGGAGATGCTGCTCATCTTCCGCCTGGGCCGGCCGGACATCCTCCCCGTGGATGACTACGGCGTGCGCAAGGGCTTCATGGTGCTGCACAACCTGAAGGAACAGCCCAAGCCCAAGGCGCTGCTGGCGTACGGCGAGCGCTGGCGCCCCTACCGCAGCGTGGTGAGCTGGTACCTGTGGCGCGCGGCGGAGGCGCCCGTGGGCACCTTCGCACCGCCGGAGGACAGCTAACCGAGCGAGGGCCGGGAGCGCACCGTCCCTTGTCTTGGCGCGCGGGCGTCCTCACCCGTAAGGGAACGGAGGAATCACCCCGCATGCGCGCACTCACGTACCAGGGCCCCTACCGCGTCCAGGTGGAAGAGAAGCCCGACCCCCGCATCGAGCACCCGCAGGACGTCGTCCTCAAGGTCACCCGCGCCGCCATCTGCGGGTCGGACCTGCACCTCCTGCACGGCCTGGTGCCGGACACGCGCGTGGGCTGCACCTTCGGCCACGAGTTCACCGGCGTGGTGGAGGAGGTGGGCAGGGAGGTGTCGCAGTTAAAGAAGGGCGACCGCGTGGTGGTGCCCTTCAACATCTCCTGCGGCACCTGCTTCTACTGCCAGCGCGGCCTCACCGGGAACTGCGAGAACAGCAACCCCGGCAGCGACGTGGCCTCCGGCGTCTACGGCTACTCGCACACCACGGGCGGCTTCGACGGCGGCCAGGCCGAGTACGTGCGCGTGCCCTTCGCGGACGTGGGGCCCATGAAGATTCCGGACGACATGGACGACGAGTCCGTCCTCTTCCTCTCCGACATCCTGCCCACCGGCTACCAGGCCGCGGAGATGGGGGAAATCAAGGGCGGCGAGACGGTCGTGGTGTTCGGCGCGGGCCCGGTGGGCCTCTTCGCCATGAAGTCCGCGTGGCTGATGGGCGCGGGCCGCGTGGTGGCGGTGGACCACGTGCCGTACCGCCTGGAGTTCGCGCGCAGGTTCGCGAACGTGGAGACGGTGAACTTCAAGGAGGTGGGCGACATCGTCCTGCACCTGAAGGAGCTGTTCGAGGGCCGCGGCCCGGACGTCTGCATCGACGCGGTGGGCATGGAGGCGGAGGGCTCGCGCGCGCACCGCGTGCTGGGCCTGGGGCTGAAGCTGGAGGCCGGCGCGCCCACCGTCATCGAGTGGTGCATCAACACCGTGCGCAAGGGCGGCAACGTCTCCATCATCGGCGTGTACGGGCCGCCGTGGAACTTCGTGCCCATTGGCACGGCGATGAACAAGGGGCTCACCCTGCGCATGAACCAGGCGAACACGCGCCGGTACATGCCGCACCTGCTGGAGCACATCCAGAAGGGCCGCATCGACGCGAAGGGCGTCATCACCCACCGCTTCCCGCTGGAGCAGGCGCCGGACGCCTACCACCTGTTCGCGCAGAAGCGGGACGGGTGCGTGAAGTGCGTGCTCATGCCGCACGGCCACGCGTGAACCACTGACTTCATCCGCTCGCAGGCAGGAGGCACGTCATGCCCCAGAAGACGATGCAGAGATCGAGCCGCGCGAAGAACGGCCGCGCGAAGGCGAACCCCACCCTGGCCGTGGACCTGGACCCCGCCAACCGCCCGGGCGTCCCCATGGAGACGGCGCCGAAGCCGCTGGCGGGCGCGCGCGTGCCCATCGCGCACCAGCACGCGGAGGTGCCGGTGTTCAAGCACGCCGGCCGCAAGGAGATGCCGCCGGTGTTCGGCACCGCCCAGCCTCCGAAGGGGCTGAGCGGCCTCTTGCGCAAGGCGGCCTACGCGAAGCCGGACCACAAGCCCGGCCACTGGATGCTGCTGCTGCTGGCGGACCGGGTGGACGTCTGGGAGCACCGGCTCAGGAGGTCCCTTCCGTGGGCCGCTCCTTCCGCGGCGGCCTTCCTCGCAGGGGGCCTGATGTGGCGCGCCCGCCGCGCGTGAGCAGGGCGCGCTACGCGTCCCGGCCGTTGTAGGGGAACGGGTTGAGCGTGGACAGGTCCACGCCATCCACGCAGCGCAGGTTGACGGCGTACATCGCCTTGCCGTCCGGGCCCTTGCCGGTGGCGTAGGACTCCACGCCGCAGGTGGGGCAGTGCAGGTGGTTGATGACCTTCTTGTTGAACTGGTAGGTCTTCACCACGTCCGCGCCGGAGAGGGACTTGAAGTGCTCCGGCGGGACGAACGTCAGCACCGCGCCAGTCTTGTGGCAGAAGGAGCAGTTGCAGCTCACCACCTGCGCCAGGTCCGTGGTGGCCTCGTAGCGGACCTGTCCACAGTGGCAGCCACCCGTATACGTCTTCATCTCCGTCATGGTGCTTCCTTCCGGTTGCTGCGTGAGGCCCGGGCAGGAAGCGTGCGCTTCCCCCACCCGGTGCGTGTGACGCGCATCAATGAACGGAGGCGGCGGAGACCGCAAGCGCGCAGGTGGCGTCCCCGCGCGCTTGCGGCGGTGCGTCACGTCAGTCCGCGTACGTCGTCACGGACATCATCCGCACGAAGCGGCGGTCGGTGCTCACCGCGGCGATGGCGAAGCCCTGCGTGTAGCCCGGCGCGCCGCAGCCGCGGCAGCTCCAGCCCGTCCGGTAGAGCCGGTTGCTGTTGCGCGAGATCTGCGTGATGTAGGCCACCGCGCCCTCCACCTCGTCCACGTTGTAGCTGTACGCGCTGAGCTGCGCGATGAGCTCCCGCACGGTGATGGGCTCGAAGATGCTGGCCTGCGGACCGAAGGCGTTGCTGAACGCCTCGCCCAGCGTCTGCTGGTTGGCGATGCCCTGGCCGTTGGGGATGTAGCCCTCGGCGATGCGCGCGGAGGAGAACGAGCCGGTGGCGCCGAACAGCACCGCGGGCGTCTGGGCGACGGGGTACAGGTTCAGCGGGTAGCCCGTGAAGAGGGCGTCGTTCACCTCATAAAAGTCCGCGAAGTACTTCGCCGCGGTGCCCGTCATGGACTGCTGGAACGGCGTGTCGTTGACGCGGGTGGTGAGATAGGCGCGCTCGGCGCTGTCCACGCCGGGGCCAACGTCGTTGAGGAACGCGTCCAGCGCGGTGCGGATCTCCGAGCGCAGGATGGTCGCGCCGCCGGGGCTGGTGGCGCTCTTGGCGGCGGTGATGCTCGCCTCGAAGGCGGGGATGCTGGTGGTGGAGTCCGCGAACGCCGGAGCGGAGAACAGCATCAGCGCGCCCACCAGCGACTTCATCGACAGGGTCTTCATGGGGAACCTCTTCATTCAAGGGGGAGAACCGCGAACGGCGCGCTGGCGAGTACCACGCCCCCCTGACACCGCTCGCGTGAGGTTCCCGTGACACGCGCGGCCCGTGACACGCTCGTGATGGAGCGTGGCGCGAGCCTGGAATTTTTCAGGATGCGGGCTGCGGGGCCGCGGGCGTGGGCGCGTGTCTGCGCAGGGGCGCGAGCAGCGCGAGGAACGCGGCGGACAGCGCGACGCCCAGGAGGAACATGTTCCCGTAGCCCAGGTCGCCGAACCTCGGATCCGCGAGCAGGCCCGCCAGCGGCCCGGCGGGGGCCTTGCCCGCGACCTCCACGCTGGCCAGCAGCGTGAAGTGCGTGGCGCCGATTCTCCGGTCCGTGCGCGACATCATGAACGCGAACATCACGGTGGTGAGCGCGCCGCCGAAGAACTCCTCGGTGAGCGTGACGCCCAGCACGCCCGCGTCGCTGACGCCCGCCCGCGTGAGCAGCCACCGCCCCGCGAGCGGCAACAAACGCAGCATTCCGGTGAGGGCCACCGCGCGCAAAAGCGGCAGGCGCGCGGCGAGGATGCCCCCGCACGTGGACCCCAGCAGCGACGCGGCCGTGCCCCACGTGCCCACCCACAGGCCGATGCGCGCGGGCGTGTAGCCCGCGTCCACGAGGAAGGGCTTGTAGAGGACGTCGGACATCGTCTCGCCCAGCTTGTACGTGCCGATGAAGAGCAGCAGCCACCCGGTGCCCGGCACGGTGAGCGCGGCCCGGATGCGGGCCCAGAGCGCGGGCCAGTCCAGCCTCGGGGACTCGTGGCCCTCGGGCTCGCGCGGGGGCGGCTCGCGCACGAAGAGGACGACGGTGAAGACCGCCAGGCACAGCGCCGCCATGGCGAGGAACAGCCCGGACCAGCCGATGCGGGAGCTGGCCCACACCAGGAGCCCGCCGCCGGTGAGCATGCCCAGCTTGTAGCCCACCACCTGCGCGGTGTTGCCCAGGCCCAGCTCCTCCGGACGCAGGAGGTCCACCGCGAAGCCGTCCACCGCGATGTCCTGCGTCGCGGCGAAGAGGTTCATCACGAAGATGAGGCCCAACAGCAGCGGCAGCGAGTCCCGCCCCGCCGCGAAGGCCGCCCCCGCGCACGCGAGCGCCAGGCCCGCCTGCATGGGCAATATCCACGAGCGCCTGCGCCCCACGCGCGCGGAGCCGTAGCGGTCCACCAGCGGGGCCCACAGCGCCTTGAGCATCCACGGCAGGGACAGCGCGCCCGCGAACCCCAGCGCGGCCAGCGACACGCCGCGCGTGCGCAGATAGACGGGCAGCGCCGTCACCTGGAAGCCGAAGGGCAGCCCCTGCACGAAGTACAGCGCGCACAACAGCCACAGCCGGGACGGGATGCGTCGCATGGTCGTGGCGCGAGCATAGGCACGCCCCCCGGCCCGAGTCGTGGGCCTATACTCGCCGCGCCAGCCACCCCCAGGGAGCCGCATGCCGGAGCGCGCCGCAGCCGAGTCGGGACTCATCGTCGTGGAGCTGTCCGCCGAGCACGAGCTGGAGGCGGACCACGTGGACGCGGTGGTGGAGGTGAAGGCGTCCTCGTTCTTCACCGGCAACGCGGCCTTCGCCAACGCGCGGGAGGTGGCCTCCCTGGTGCGCGCCATGGAGGACCTGGGCGTGCCGGCCACGGCCTTCACCCTCCAGTCGGTGCAGGCGGAGACCCAGGAGGGGCTGCTCTCGCGCTCCTCGTCCGCCGTGTACTCGGTGCGCATCCGCCTGGTGGACATGGCCCGGGTGGGGGACGTGCTCGCCGCGCTGTCCGGCCTGAAGCAGGCGACGCTGCGCGAGCTGCGCTGGGGCTACACGCACGAGCCGGAGGCGCGGCAGGACTGGCTGGAGGCGCTGGCCCGCGAGTCGGTGAAGAAGGCGCGCCGCGTGGCGGGCGGGCTGGGCGTGACGCTGGCCGGGCTGCACCGCTTCTGCGAGCGCACCTGGGAGTCGCAGGCCTTCGGCGCGAGGGGCGGAGGCTACGGCGGCGGGAGCGAGGACGTGATGCCCATGGCCCCGGCCGGCGGCTACAGCGTGAAGCGGACGGCCGCGCCGGGCTTCCCCGTGTCCCACCGCAAGAAGGTGCACGTGATGGCCACCGCAGAGTTCCAGACGCACCCGGCCCCCGCGGCCTGAGCCCTCCGCTTCGTCAGGGCGTGTGCTTCATCACCAGCGCCTCCAGCCGCTGGAGCGCCTTGTCCAGCGTCTCCCACGACGGGCCGAAGGACAGGCGCACGTAGCTGCGGAAGCGCGAGGCCCGCGCGCGGCGCTTGCCGGGGTTCACGTCGAAGAACTCACCGGGCACGGTGATGACCTGGTGCTCCAGCGCGGCGCGGAAGAAGGCCATGCCGTCGTTGAGCGGCGCGGGCAGCCCGGACAGGTTGCCCCAGACGTAGAACGTCCCGTCCGGCGCGCGGTCCGTGCGGATGCCCAGCCGCTCCAGCCGGGAGTGGAACCTGTCCCGCTTCTCCCGGAACGAGTGGTGGATGGCGCGCGTCTCCGCCACCACCGTGTCCTCCTGGAGCAGGGGGATGGCCGCGCGCTGCAGCGGCCGGCTGCCGCCGCCGTCCAGGAAGCTGCCCGCGCTGGAGACCGTGTCGATGACCTGCCTGGGCCCCACCGTCCACGTCATGCGCCAGCCCGGGTAGCGCCAGTTCTTGGTGAGCCCGTCGAAGAGGATGACCGGGTCGCGGTTCACGTCCTCCACGTACCGGGCGGCGCTCTCCACCGGCAGCACCCCGGGGCGGCCCGTCCAGACGTAGTGCGAATAGAACTCGTCGATGAGCAGCGAGCACTCCAGCTCGCGCGCCACGCCCACCCACCGCGCCAGCTCGTCCCCCTGCACCAGCTTGCCGGTGGGGTTGCACGGGTTGGAGAAGAGCAGCGCGGACAGCCCGCGCCCCTGGATTTCGCGGCGCAGGTCTTCGTGCGTGAAGGCGTAGCCGCGCTCGCCCTCCAGCAGGATGGGGATGGCGGTGAACGCCTTGAAGACGTCCAGCAGCTCCTCGTACGCGGTGTAGTCCGGCAGGAAGTGGCCCAGGTTCACCTGGCCCAGGCTGGCCGCGGCGCGGGTGAGGGCCGCGCGGCCACCGCCGGACAGGCACACGTTCTCCGCGCTGTACTGGGAGGGCATCCCCTTGCGGTAGAGCCGGTTGTAGAGCGCCGCGATGGCCTCGCGCACCTCCCAGAGGCCCGCGACGGGCGCGTACTCCTGGTCCGCCATGTCCACCGTCACCGAGTGCACGCGCGGCGGGGCGCCGGGCAGGTCCCCCGTCTCCGGCTGGCCCTGGCCCAGGTTGCACCAGTCCGGGTCGCCGGGACGGTAGCCGCGGCGCGTGGCCTCGGCGGTGACGAAGATGACGCCCGTGCGGGGCACGGTGCGAAACGCATGCAGGGGGACGCTGTCGCTCACGCTTCCTACGCTAGCGCGCCCCCTGCCGCGGTGCAGCCCCTAGCCTTCGAGCGAGGCCCGGAGGAACCAGGCGTGCTTCTCGAACTCGGTGATGATGCCCGTGAAGAGGTCCACCGTGTCCGTGTCCTTCAGGCCCTCCACCGCCGTGCGGCTCTCCCGCAGGCCGTTGAGGTACACCTCGATGCGCTCGGCCAGGAGCTTCACGTGCTCCAGGTCGCGCGAGGTCTCCTGCGGGTAGTCCGGCAGGCGGCTGTGCTTGCCCACGTGGCGGCTGGTGCCGTACGCGCGCCCGCCCAGCGTCACCGCGCGCTCCGCGATGGAGTCGTTGTGGTTGGCCAGGCTCACCGCGAACGTCTCGAACAGCGGGTGCAGCGCGGCGAACTGCGGGCCCTTGATGTTCCAGTGGGCGACCTTGATCTGCGAGTGCAGGTCCAGCCCGTCCGCGAGCCGCTCGTTGAGGGTGGCGGCGATGGCGGTGCGGGCCTGCTCGGAGAGGGGACTCGGGCTCTTGTAGAGGGCCATGACGGACACGTTCCTTTCGGGTGAGGGGTGGGACACCGGAAGCGAAAAGACAGCGCCCCCCGGTGTCTTCCACCGGAGGGCGCCAGTCACAGCGCGGGGATAACCACGGAGGGACTAGGACTCCAGTCCCACCGCCGCCGCGTGGATGACGCTCGCGATGCGGACCGCGTCGTTCACGTGGTCCTCGGAGAGGCCGCCTTCCAGCACGACCTTCTCATGCGACTGGATGCACATCTCGCAGCCGTTGATGGCGCTGACCGCGAGGCAGACCAGCTCGAAGTCCACCTTGTTGGTCAGCACCTGGGCCAGCCGGTTCATCCGCAGCCCGGCCCGCTTGGTCGCGTACGACTCCTTC
This sequence comes from Corallococcus sp. AS-1-12, assembly GCF_020036995.1. Classification (NCBI taxonomy): domain Bacteria; kingdom Pseudomonadati; phylum Myxococcota; class Myxococcia; order Myxococcales; family Myxococcaceae; genus Corallococcus; species Corallococcus sp. AS-1-12. Next base: position 81,345 of record NZ_JAIQDD010000027.1, read on the forward strand.
CCGACCATGTGACGGAATCGGTAGAAGACGTTGTTCATCGCCATCAACGAGGCCGCCGCGCGGGCGTCCTCGATGACGGGCGTGGCCTTGTCGCCCAGTGCCTGCTTCGCCTCGTCGAGCATGGCCTCCTTCAGCCGCTCGTTCCGGGCGGCGAAGGCGCATGCCACGGCCACACCCCACGTCTGCTCGTGGGTGAGGTTCGTGCTCTCCAGGACCGTGGAGAGGTTGAGGCGGGTGTCCTTGTGGGCGTCCGCGAGCTCGCTGCGGACGACTTCGAGCGAAGCCATGAGCGCCTACCCCGCCTTCTGCATCTTCTGGGTGAGCGTCTCCTCACCCTTCTGCCAGTTGCAGGGGCACAGCTCGTCCGTCTGGAACGCGTCCAGCGTGCGGACGATCTCCTTGACGTTGCGGCCCACGGACAGGTCGTTCACGGACACGTGGCGGATGATGCCCTCCGGGTCCGCGATGAACGTGGCGCGCAGGGCCACGCCCTCCTCCTTGTGCAGGATGCCCAGCGCGCTGGACAGCTCGCGCTTGATGTCCGCCAGCATGGGGAAGGGCAGGTTCTTCAGGTCCGGGTGGTGCGTGCGCCACGCGTGGTGCACGAACTCGTTGTCCGTGGACAGGCCCAGCACCTGCGCGTTGCGGTCGCTGAACTCCTTGTTCAGCTTGCCGAACTCCGCGATCTCCGTCGGGCAGATGAAGGTGAAGTCCTTCGGCCACGCGAACAGGACCGTCCACTTGCCCTTCTGGTCCTCGTTGGTGATGTCCTTGAACTCCTTGCCCTTCTCCAGGCTCACGGCGGCCTTCAGTTTGAACTGCGGAAGCTTGTCGCCAACGGTCAGCATGGGATTCGACTCCTTGGGGATGGGGGGCGGGCCACCGTGGTCCACCCCAGAGGTTGTGGGTTGCTACGGGTATTTGCAGCCACCGTGCCAGCACTTCAACTGCCCTGATTCCAGGAGGTTACGGCTCCTCCCGAGAATCGCACCGGCGGGGCGGTGACGCCGGGCCGGTGCATAACGAAATCCCGGTGCTTTTAGCCACTGCAATTTCGGTGAACCCTCTCACCGGGGCGCGTGGAGACTGTTCGACGTCTCGGGCACGAGCGCCACGGAAAATACCCGAAGCCACGAAGGGTTGCCTCAAGGGCAAGCCGCTGGCCGGGCGAATGGTTGTCCGCCAACGCCTGGGGGCCCGCGCGACCTGGCGCGAGGAATTGACAGGGGGCGTCCGGGCGGGCTACTTCCCGCCTCGCCGGTAATTTTGAAACTGAGTGTCAATTTCAGGAGTCGACGAACCCCGTTCGTTCGAGGAGCACGTGATGCGTGGAGCGCCGAGGGCTGGCATGGGCAGTGTTGGGTGGGGGCTCCTGGCGTGCGCCGCCCTGGTGCTGGGCGCGTGTGGTGGGGACGGCGTGAAGCCCGAGGAGGAGAACCCCGTCCCCCAGGAGGGGGAGCTGTACCTGGTCCACTCCGCGGTGGAGACGAACGGCAGCCGGACGAACTACTTCACCCTGGTGGACTCCCTGGAGGGCACCCGGACGCTGGACTACGCGAAGTCGCTGGAGCTGCCGGGGCGCCCCCGGCTCTACGCGGCGAAGGGCGTGGGCTTCTTCGCCATTGGCGCGGGAGAGGCGCCCACCATCACCCGCTATGAGGTGCGTGACGGCACGCTGGTGGCGGGGCAGAGCCTCTCCTTCCAGAACCTGGGCGTGAAGCGGATGGGCGCGCAGGCGGTGCACTTCGTCAGCGAGACGAAGGCCTATTACAAGGATGACGCGCAGGGCCTGGTCATCGTCTGGAACCCGGCGGAGATGGCCATCGAGAAGACGCTGCGGCTGCCGGCGGAGTTCATCCGGCAGGGGTACGTCACGGCGCTGAGCCAGTGGATGGGCCGCGACGGCGAGGCGTTCTTCGCGCTGGGCTGGTCCACGTCCACCTATGACGGTTCGCTGCCGGGCTCGGTGCTGGTGCGCGTGGACACGGCGACGGACGAGCTGACCTGGACGCGCGACGAGCGCTGCCGCGACCTGCAGAAGGTGGGGCGCCAGGGGGACTCGCTCTACTTCTTCAGCGGCGTGGTGAACGGCCTGGGCTACGCGGTGAAGGGCGCTGGCGAGTTCGGCCAGCAGGACTGCTTCCTGCGCATCTCGCCGGGGCAGAAGACGTTCGACGCGGACTTCGTGGGCAGCGTGGCCCCCGCGCTGGGCGCGGGCAAGGTGGGCGTCGTCATCGCGCTGTCCGAGGACGGCACCGCGTGGATGCAGGTGGCGGACACGAGCGTCACACCGACGGCGCCGGGCACCACCTACGCGGAGTGGTACAGCAAGGGGTGGGGCTGGTACCGGATGCCGCTCGCCACGCTGAAGGAGCCGGTGCGGGCCCCGGGCGAGCTGGGCGCGTACAGCGGCTTCACCTTCGTGGCGGGGTCGCAGTTGCTCATCACCCAGAGCGCGGCGGACTACTCCACGTCCTCGCTGGTGGACCTGTCGGGCGGCACGGCGCAGCCCCGGTTGACCTTTCCGGGCTTCGCGCTGGACATCGCCCGCATCCGTTAGTTCGAGCCTTTCCGCCGGGCGCCGCGCGGTGCCCGGGCCCCTGAGGTGCGCTGCATGGAAATCCTGGCTCCCTCGCTGCTGTGGCTCGGCGTGGTGTGTCTCTATGGTGCGTGGTGGTGCCGGCACGCCGGACGGTGGCCGGACTTCCCGCGCGCGCCCGGTGTGCTGAAGGGGGCGGGGCTGGCGCTGCTGCTGGGCGGGCTGGCCGCGTCGCTCCGGGGGAGCGTCACCGCGGGCGCGGCGGTGGGGGCGGCCATGGCGTACGTCATGGCCGCGGGCACGCTGCTGGCCATCCTGACGCCGCTGGCGCGCAAGCCGGTGTGGGTGATGGGGTTGCTGCTCCCGGTGGGGCTGGTGCTGGGGATGCTGGAGCGCGTGTCGTGAGCGCGGCGGGGACGCGGGCCCGCCCGGGGTGGCGCTGGGTGCTGGCGGCGGCGGTGGGTGCGCCCTTGGCGGCGCTGCTGGCCTCGCTCGCCCTGTCGGCCGTGGTGCCCGTGTCCCCGGACCTGCGTTACCTGGTGGCGTGCGTCGCGGTCGCGCCGCTGATGGCCGCGGCCCCGTGCGCGGCGCTGCTGGCGCGCTCGGAGGCGCGCGCGTGGGCGGGGGTCGCGCTGACGAGCTGCGTGTCCCTGCTGCTGCTGTGGAGGGCGCTGCCGTGAGGCTGCGCGCCCACACGTATCGCCTGTTGTGGGAGGCGCATGCGTGGGCGGGCGCGGTGGCGTCGGTCCTGCTGGTGGGCATGTTCCTGCTGGGGGTCGCGTCGTTGTTCCGCCATGAGCTGGTGCCCTGGCAGGAGCCGCGCCTGCGCGCGCCCGTCGCCGCCGACGAGCCGCGAGCGTTGGCCACGCTCCAGGCGTGGCTGGACGCGCGCGTGGGCCGGGACGGGCCCTCCACGCTGGACGTGGACCTGCCCGCGCCGTACGCGCCGTGGATGCGGCTGGAGTGGCGGGCCGCGGGCGGCCTGAAGCAGGCCGTCTGGGTGCAGCCCGCGACCGGCGAGGAGGTGCCGGAGCGCAGCGACCTGGGCTACTTCCTGTTCCTCGCGCACTTCCTCTACCCGCTGCCCGGCGGCATGGCGGTGGCGGGCCTGGTGGCGGTGGTGCTGCTGCTGGTGGTGGGCACGGGGCTGATCATCCAACTGGGGCGGCTGCGCCGGGAGCTGGTCCGCTTCCGTCCGCGCGAGGCGCTGCGCACGGTGTGGGGCGACCTGCACAAGGTGCTCGGGGGGCTCGGGACGCCCTTCCAGGCGGTGATGGCCTGGACGGCGGCCATCATCTGCTTGAACGCCGCGGTGCTTCAGCCGGTGGTGGTGCGCACGGCGTTCCAGGGCGACGTGGACGCGGGGCTCCAGACGCTGGGGTATCCGCGCGGCGCGAAGCCGTCCGGACAGGCCGCGCCCGCGCCCCGGGTGGCCGCCATCCTGGACCGGGCCCGCGAGGCGCTGCCCGACGCGCGCCACTACCGCTTCAGCCTGCGCAACCTGGGGGACGCGTCCTCCTACGCGGACGTCCGGGGCCTCGCGCGTGACGGGCTCGCCGAGTTCACCACCGTGCGGGTGGCGGGCGACGGGCGGTTGCTGCACGTGCGGCGGGCCGGCGGGCCGAGCGCGTCCGCGAAGCTGCTGGAGGGGGCCTACGTGCTCCACTCCGGCCTCTATTCGGGCATGGGGCTGCGGCTCGCGTACGCGCTCCTGGGGCTCTTCAGCGCGCTGTGCGTCGTGACGGGCAACCTGGTGTGGCTGGAGCGGCGGGCGCGCTCCATGCGCCGGGTGGACGTGGCCCTCGCGCGGCTGACGGCGGGCGGCTGCGGGGGCGCGGCGTTCGCGATCGCGGCGGTCTTCCTGGCGAACCAGTTGCTGCCGGACGCGCTGCCCCTGCGGGTGGAGTGGGAGCACCGCGTCTTCTTCGGGGCCTGGTGCGCCAGCGTGCTCGGCGGGCTCGTGTATCCCCGTGCCCGGGGCTGGGCGCGGTGGCTGCTGGGCCTGTCCGGCGCGGTCCTGGTGGCGCTGCCCTGGCTGGACGCGTGGCGCAACGCGCGGCGCGTCTTCGACCTGGCGGGTTCGCCCTTCGTGTTCTTCGTGGACCTGGGGCTCGCGGCCCTGGGCGCCGCGTTCCTCCTCTCCGCCTGGGCCATCGGGCGCATCGCCCCGCACGACCCTGATGGGGCCCGGGTGGCTCCGCTGGGTGTGCCGGCGCACGAAGGGCGCTGAATGTCCTCCCGGCCCCGCTCCCCGCGCGTCCCGCGGCTCACGGCTCGCACCATGTCCATCCTCTCCGGCCGCCCTGCCTCTCCCGTGTGTCTCCCCCGCTCGCGCTCGCGCTTGGGCTGGAAGCGGACCCTGGGGGCGCTGGCCCTGTGCCTGTCGGCGCCCGCGCTGGCGCAGGACGCGGGCGAGCTTTCGGGCCAGTTGACCGCGTGCGCGGACGGGGACGTGGGGCACGCGGAGCTGCTCCTGCTGGAGCCGGATGGGAACACCCGGGCGCCGAGGATGGACGCGCGCCGCCGCTTCCAGGTGAAGGGGCTGAGCCCCGGCGACTACGAGTTGCACGTCTACGTCCCCGGCTGCGAGCCGCGCGCCTGGCGCGTCCAGGTGGCGGCGGGGCAGCGGACGGAGGTGGAGGCCCGGCTGGAGGTGGCGCTCGACCTGGGGACCACCATCGGCGTGACGGGCCGCGAGCTGAGCAAGTCGGAGGAGCGCGCCCTGTCCGCGGAGTCGGTCCGCGTGGTGGAGCTGGAGGCCGCGAAGGGGCAGACGGCGGACCTGGGCGAGGTGCTCAGCCGCAACAGCGGCGTCAGCGTGCAGCGCACCGGCGGCCTGGGGTCCAACGCCCGCTTCTCGCTCAACGGCTTCTCCGGGGAGCAGGTCCGCTTCTTCCTGGACGGCGTCCCGCTGGAGCTCGCGGGCTTCGGGCTGGGCATCGCCAACGTGCCGGTCAACCTGCTCAAGCGCGTGGAGGTGTACCGGGGCGTGGTGCCCGTGCGCTTCGGCGCGGACGCGCTGGGCGGCGCGGTGAACCTCGTCTCGTCGGACGGCAACGAGCAGGACGGGCTGTCCGTGTCGCTGCAGGCGGGCTCGTTCGACACGTACCGGGGCGCTGTCTCCGGCCAGTACAAGCTGGGCCCGAGCGGCGTGTTCCTGCGCGGCCATGCCTTCGGGGACTTCGCGCGCAACGACTACGCGGTGGACGTGGAGGTGCCGGACGACCGGGGGCGGCTCCAGCCGGCCCGCGTGCCGCGCTTCCACGACGGCTTCGCCGCGGGAGGCGCCGGGCTGGAGCTGGGCGTCGCCGACAAGCCCTACGCGGAGCGCCTGTCGCTGCGCGTGTTCGGCTCGCGCTCCCGCAAGGAGCTCCAGCACAACGTGGTGATGACCGTGCCCTACGGCGAGGCGCTCTCCGCCGAGTCGAGCTGGGGCGCGCTGGCCACCTGGGCCCGGGGCGGGCTGTGGGACGGGAGGCTGCGGCTGGAGGCGGTGGGCGGCTACAGCCGCCGGGACACCGACTTCCGCGACACGTCGATGTTCGTCTACGACTGGTACGGCAACCCGGTCACCGAGCGCCGCCAGCCGGGAGAGCTGGGCGCCACGCCCACGGACCAGACGCTCTGGCAGCACAGCGCCCTGGCGCGGCTCCACGCGGGCTACGAGCTGTCCGAGTCCCAGCGCCTGCGCCTCACGCTGGCGCCCACCTTCGTGAGCCGCCAGGGGCAGGACCGGCTCAAGCAGGACACCGGGCAGCGGGACCCGCTCGACGCGCGCAGGAACCTGCTCACGCTGGTGGGCGGCCTGGAGCACGAGGCGATGCTGGCGGACGGGCGGCTCAAGAACGTGGCCTTCGTGAAGGGCTACGTGATGCGCTCCGCGTCGCAGGAGGTGCTCTCCGCGGGCGACGTCGTGCGCCGCGACCAGGCCAGCGAGCGGTTGGGCGTGGGCGACGGCCTGCGGCTGTTCCTGCCGCACGGGCTGCTGGCCAAGGCGTCCTACGAATACACCACGCGCCTGCCCGGCCCGGACGAGCTGTTCGGCGACGGCGTCCTGGTGGCCGCGAACCTGGCGCTGCGGCCCGAGGCCAGCCACAACGCGAACCTGGAGCTGGCGCTGGAGGACCTGGGCACCGGGTTGGGCCGCTTCCGCGGCAGCGTGGGCGGCTTCGCCCGCTTCGCGGATCAGCTCATCGTGCTGCTGGGCAACGACACCACCCTCAGCTACGAGAACGTCTACGCGGCGCGCTCGCTGGGCGTGGAGGCCTCCGCGGGGTGGACGGTGCCGGGGGACTGGCTGGCGCTGGACGCCAACGCGACCTGGCAGGACTTCCGCAACGCGGGCGGCGCGGGCGCCTTCGCGGCCTTCGACGGCGACCGCATCCCCAACCGCCCGTGGCTCTTCGCCAACGCGTCGGCGCGGCTCCAGCGGCGCGCGCTGTTCAAGCCCACGGACGTCGCGTCCCTGGGCTTCACCTCGCGCTACGTGCACGGGTTCTTCCGGGGCTGGGAGAGCCAGGGCCTGCGCCAGTACAAGCAGGAGGTGGACGCGCAGCTCGTCCACTCCCTGGCGCTCTCCTACGTGCGCGAGGGCTCCCCCCGCCTGGGGGGCACCCTGGAGGTGCTCAACCTCACGAACGCGAAGGCCTACGACTTCTTCGGCGTGCAGAGGCCGGGCCGCTTCCTGTCCGTCAAGCTGACGGCGGACTTCTGAAGGAGCGGCCCGCTCTCCCGCGCCGCGTCAGTCCCGCGCGAGCGGGTTGGGCAGCGTCCCGTTCGGGTACAGCGCGTGGCGCAGGGCCCGGTCGGTGTAGCGGGTGACGACGATGCGGTCCCGGTTGAGCGCGTAGCGCGGGATGCGCGGCACCAGCAGGTCGTACTCGGCGAAGCGCTCGCGCAGCTCCGGGTTCTTCTGGTGGAAGGCCAGGATGGTCGCGCGCACCTGACGCCAGAAGGCCTGCTCCGGCACGCCCAGTTGCTCCTCGCACAGCGGCGCCAGGTAGCGGAAGTGGCCCACGAAGATCTGGTCCACCACGTGCTGGCGGATGACCGACGGGTGCTTGCGCGGCAGCACGTGGTCATGGCCGTCCGGCTCCGGGCCGCGCTCCGGCACGTCCGTGAAGGACACGCACACGTCGTCCACGAAGTCCTTGAGGTACAGGCGGCGGGGCACGTCGTCCCCGTCGAAGCCCAGCAGCGTGTTCTGCCCGTGCGGGTTGAAGGTGATGCCGTAGCGATACAGCACGTGCATGATGGGGATGAGCAGCGTGTCGAACAACCGCTGCAGCCAGGCCTCCGCGCCCAGGCCCGACGCGCGCACCAGCTCCGCGACGAACGCCGTGCCCCGGGTGTCCACGTGCAGCAGCGACGCGAAGGTGCGCACGCGCTCGGCGGGGTCCTGCCGCGCGGCGACGGGCTCGCGCCAGATGCAGCCCAGCGTCTCCAGGTGCTGGTAGGGCACCTCCGCCACCTTGGAGAGGTACGGGTGGCGCACCGTCACGGAGGCCACCTCGCCCAGGAACACCGTGCGGCAGGTGTCCGTGAGGAAGGGGTCGCTGTCCAGCAGGCACTTGAGCCACTGCGTGACGACGGGCGCGCCCAGCGTGCAGTGCGGGGGGATGCCGCGCCACACCAGCGTGTTGAGGATGCGCAGGGGCAGCTTCACGTCATAACGGCCCGGCGTGGTGATGTTGGCCAGGGTGCGGATGGACTGGCCGGGCAGGTACTCGTCCGGGCTCTCGCCCAGGGGCACGATGCGCCGCTGCGCCACGTCCGCCGCGTGCAGCACCTGCACCGCGTGCTCCCACTGCCACGGGTGCACGGGCATCCACACGAAGGCGTCCGGCTTCAGGCCCAGCGAGGTGAGGACGCGCGTGAAGCGGGCGCGCGTCGCCGCGTCCAGCTCGCGCTCCAGGATGGCCTGCTCGGACAGCTCCGACGTGCCCCGGAACTCCGCCAGCCCCCGGTGCACCGCCACCCACCGCAGCCGCACCGGCTGGCGCGCCTCCGGGGCGTAGCGGCGCACGTCGGACGCGGAGAAGCCCACGCGGCCCTTGTTCGCCACCAGCCAGTTGTGGCCGGTCATGTGGCACTCCAGCTCGGTGTGGCCCAGCTCGCGCATCTGGGCGGCGGTGTGGCCGCCGTGCGCGATGCGGGCCGCGTCCACCGCCAGCGTGGAGGACAGCTCGTTGAAGTAGGTGGCCAGCGTGGACGCGTCCGTGTTCAGCGTGGACGCGGCGTCCGCGAGGAACTGGAGCGCGTCCCAGGCCGGCTCCGCGATGCTGTTGCCCAGCATGCCGGTGGCGCTGCGGGTGATGGACGCGGGGTCCACCTTCATCCAGCCGAAGGCGCCCGGCCGTGCGCGGAACAGGTACGACGTGCCGCTGCCCAGGTCCACGCGGTAGCGGCCCTCGCCGCCGTCCTCCACGGGCTTGAGCATCTCCTCGAAGGACCACTCGCCCAGGGCCTTGGCCAGCAGCCGCCGGCTGGCCTCGCGCCAGTCCGCGGGGCTCACGTCGGACAGGGCGGGCACCGGGTGCTCGCCGGCGCCGGTGGAGGTGTTGGGGGCCGCGGTGGGCAGGCGGGTGACGGGGGACTCGAGGTTCATGGCTTCGTTGCGGGGATTCACGGGGACTCCTTCAAGGAAAGGGACGGGGCTCCCACGGCCGGGCGCGAGGCCCGGGGCGCGGAGCGGGAGAGGACGCGAAGCGCGAGGACGGCGCCGCCCACGCACACCGCCGCGGCGGACAGGCACACGGCCAGGTAGGCGTCGCCGAAGGCGGAGGTGGCCAGCGGAAGCAAGGTCGGCTCCACGGCGCCGAACTGCCCGGTCTCCACCGCCATGCGCGTGTGCCGGGCCACGTCGGCCGGCAGCGACGCCTGGGACAGCGCCGCGCCGAGCCGCGACGAGAACACGGCGCCGAAGACGGCCACCCCCGTGGCGGTGCCCAGGGGGTAGCAGGCGTTGGTCAGTCCGGAGGCCATGCCCGCGCGCTCCGGGGGCACCACGCTCACCGCCACGCCCATCAGCGGCGGGAAGAGGACGGCGCCACCGGTGCCCATCAGGAGGAGCCCCAGGACGTTCACCCACGGCGAGGCCAGGGCGGCCCCCAGCGCCAGGAAGCCCAGCCCCGCGCCCTGGAAGGCGAAGCCGCTGGCCACCAGCGTGGACGCCTGGAAGCGCGCCTGGATGCGCGCCATGAACATGCCCACGACGAGCAGGCTGCCCGTCAGCGGCAGCAGGCGCAGGCCCACCACCAGGGGCGAACCGCCCGCCGCGCGCTGCAACCACAGCGTGGTGAAGACGAGCACGCCCAGGCTGGCCATGCGCGCCAGGAACCCGAGCACCGCCGCGCCCGACAGCTCCGGGATGCGCAGCAGCTCCAGGTCCAGCATGGCGCCGGGGCGGCGCTGGCTGGCGACGAGCGCCACCAGGAACACCCCGCCCGCGCACGCCGGCACCCACACGTGCGCGGAGCCCCAGCCGGCGTCGGGCCCCCTCATCAGGGGGTAGTGCAGGGACAGCAGCACGCCGATGGCGAGCAGCGCCCCCAGCAGGTCCAGGCCGCGGTGGGTGTCCTTCGGCGTGAGCGAGGGCATCCGGGTCAGCGCGCCCACCACCACCCAGAGGCCGATGGGGACGTTGACCAGGAAGATCCACCGCCAGCCCACCAGCTCCACCAGCACGCCGCCCACCACGGGCCCGAGCGCGCCCGCGGCGGAGGCGATGGCCGCGTACGTGGCGATGGCGCGCTGACGCTCCGCGCCCTCGTACACGGCGGCGAGCAGCGCCAGCGCGGGCGCGAACATCATGGAGCCGCCCAGGCCCTGGGCGACGCGGGCGGCCACCAGCGTGCCCGCGTCGGGGGCCAGTCCGCACAGCACGGAGGCGACGGTGAACAGGGCGGTGCCGGCGACGAAGACGCTGCGCCGGCCCACGCGGTCGGACAGCGCGCCCGCGGTGAGCAGCAGCGCGCCGAACGCGAGCGAATACGCGGACACCGTCCACTGCACCTGGCTCAGCCCGGCCTTGAGGTCCGCGGCGATGGCCGCCAGCGCGACGTTGACCACCGTCACGTCCAGCGTCATCACCACGCCCCCCGCGCTCACCAGAGCGAACGTCCACCGCGCGGCGCGGCGGGCCTCCACGCTGGCGTGCTCGACGGACCCTGTCTCCGGGGCCGGGGCTTGCCCTGACCGCGTGCTCATGACGCCTCCGACAGGCGCGGGCCGACCGGCCGGGGCGGCTCGCCTGGCATCGCCGGGTACGCGTGCGGCACCGGGGCCCTGTCCGCGGGGCGGGCCGCGTCTCCGGAGTGCTCCGGGACGCCGAAGCTGGAGAAGGCCGTGCGCCGGGGCAGCCGGAACACTTCGCGCCCCATCAGGGTGTTGAGGATGGTGGCGTTGCGGAACGCGGAGATGCCCAGGTCCGGCGCGGCCACGCCGTGGCTGTGCAGGTCGGCGTGGGTGACGAAGACGCGGCCCTGCACCTCGGGCGCGAGCTCCACGGAGTAGTCCAGGCGGACGCGGTAGCGGCCCTGGTCGTCCCAGCGCAACCGCCGCTCCATGGGCTTGAGGAACCCGGGCGAGCGCTGCTTGTAGCCGGTGGCAGCGACGACGAGCGCCGTCGTGTGCTCGAACGTCTCGCCGGTGTCCAGGTGCCGGCACTGGAGCACCACGTCCCCGGCGGGGCTCACGGACGCGTCCTCCACCGCCACGCTGGAGCGCAACTCCACCGGGGACAGGCCCTGCTCCAGCTCCCGCCGGTACAGCACGTCGTGCAACTGCTCCAGCGTCTCCGTGGAGATGCCCTTGTAGTGCCGCCACTGCTCGGCGACGAGCCGGTCCTTGGTGGGCTGGGGCAGCGCGTGGAAGTACCGGACGTAGGCCGGCGTGGTCATCTCCAGCGTCAGTTTGGTGTAGTCCAGCGGCGCGAAGGACACCGTGCGCGTGAGCCAGCTCACCGCGGCGCCGCCCGCCAGGTTGCGCTGGAGCAGGTCCAGCGCCACCTCCGCGCCGGACTGCCCGGAGCCCACCACCGTCACCCGGCGCGCGGCCTCCACGTCCCGCTGACGGTGCAGGTAGTGGCCGGTGTGCACCACGCGGCCCTCCGGCAGCGACGCCAGCGCGCGCGGCAGCGACGGCTCCGTGCCGATGCCGATGACGACGTCGCGCGCCAGCATCGTCACGCGCTCGCCCTCCGCGCGCCGCACCTGCAGCACGAAGCGCTGGCGCCCGGCGTCCCAGTCCATGGACTCCACGCGGTGCGAGAAGCGCACGGACGGCAGCTTCGTCACGGCCCAGCGCAGGTAGTCCTCGTACTCGCGCCGCGTCGGGTGGAAGCGCTCGCGGATGTAGAACGGGTAGAGCCGGTCCTTCTCACCCAGGTACGCGAGGAACGACAGCGGGTGCGTGGGGTCGATGAGGCTGACCAGGTCCGCCAGGAAGCTGAGCTGGAGCAGGGCCTCGTCGAACATCAGGCCCGGGTGCCAGCTCAGCCCCGGCTGGGCCTCCAGCACCACCAGGTCCAGGCCCTCCACGCGCGACGCGAGCGCCGCCAGGCCCAGGTTGAAGGGGCCACAGCCGATGGCCACCACGTCGTGTTCGGAAACGGTCTCAACGGTCACGGGGTTCATGGAAGGTCTTTCTCGGAGCGGGGGTAGACGAACAGCGTCGCCGCCTTGTCCGGCAGGTTGATGGCGCCGACGGCCCGGAAGCCGGCGGCGGAGAAGGCGCGCAGCGAGGGCGCGTTGCGTGAGTCCGGTTCGGCCACCACCCGGGTGCAGTCGGGGTCCGCGGCGAGCAGCCCCTCCGCCACCGCGCGCAGCAGCGAGCGGCCCAGGCCGCGCCCGGTGCCGCCCAATTCGCCAATGGCCACGTGGACGCCCAGGTCGTGGGGCCGCTGCGCGTAGTGCCCGGCCAGCCGGTCGCGCGCCACGCGGTAGAGCTCCAGGTACGCGAGCGGAACGCCGTCCCGCTCCAACATGCACGGCAGCGAGTGCGTCCCCGCCAACTGCCGCTCCAGCTCCGCGCGCCAGCGGTCCTCCGGCCAGGCCTGCTTCCAGAACTCGGCCACGTGCGGCGCGCGCATCCACCGCACCAGGCGCTCCAGGTCCTCGGAGACGCTCGCGGGCCTGAGCCGCCACGGCGCGGGGAGGTGGGGCAGCGGGGGGCCAGCAACGTCCGCGCTCATCGCCGGGCCTCGCGCAGGGGGTTGGGCGCGTCGAGGTAGACGGACTGCGCGTCCAGCGGCGCGAGCACCTCGTCGATGCCGTGCAGCCGGGTGAGCAGGTTGCTCTTGGTGGGGAGGATGTCCGCCTCCAGCCACCGGCGCGCCAGCCGGTCCCCCGAGGGGCCCGCGGCGGCCAGCGACGGCAGCGCGTCGCGGAGCCGGCCCGCCATCACCCCGAGCAGCCGGCGCTCGTCGCCCAGCCCTTCGGAGCCCAGGCAGCCCACGACCGCGAGGGCCTGGTTTCGCAGCAGGTAGTAGGAGAGCCGCTCGTCGACGAGGGCGTCGTCCACCACGGCCAGCGTGGAGGCGTCCACGCCCAGCAGCCGCAGCAGCCGGGGCAGGTGCGACGAGGCCAGGTAGTAGCCCTGGTTGTCACGGAACGCGGAGCCCACGACGCGGCCCCGGTCATCCAACTGCACCAGCGTGTTCTGCTGGTGCGCCTCCAGGCCGATGCCGGTGGACGCGTACAGGTGCAGCATGGGGACCAGCACGCGGTCCGTGTAGTCGGCCACCCACGCCTCCGCGGCGCCCGGGCCCAGCGCGGCCACGCTCGTGCCCAGCATGCTGCGCCCCAGCCCCGGGCGCGGCGCCACCAGGCCCACGAGGCAGCGCAGGGTCGCGACGCGCGCCGGCACCTCGCGCACCGCCACGTCCAGGCCCGTCACCTCCGGCCCTCCGGGCCGCGACGGCTCGTCCACCGCCAGCCAGGACGGGTCCTTCACGATGGAGAAGGACGGGTGCGCGGCGGTGGTGGCGCTCGCGTAGCCCGCGTCCAGCAGCCGGTGGATCTCCAGGCCGCGGCGCAGCTCCGTGCGGGTGGACTCCCGGCGGGAGTTGGTCAGCCGCAGGCCCAGCGACAGCTTCAGCATCACCGGCATGTCCGGGCGGTAGACGGTGCGCACGCTCGACGTGGCCCACCAGCGCGGCCCCCGCTCGCCCAGCGGCGTCAGCAGGCCCGCTTCAATGAGCGCCGCGACGCGCGGCCGGCGGAGCACGTCCCGGGCCTGCCACGGGTGGGCGGGCACCAGCACCCGGCCGTCGTCCCGGGGGCACTCCGCCAGGTCCGCCATCAGCGCCACCATGTCCCGCCCCGCCAGCGACGGCGCGCCCGCCACCGCGTCGTGGGACACCACGGAGGGATGCGCGGCGAACCAGTGCAGCCGGAACGAGCCCCGGAGCTCCGGGGAGAAGTCCGCGCTGTCCGTGGAGGACAGCCCGTCCCGGCTCTTGGGGGCCGGGTGGTGCAGGTGGCCCAGCAGCAGCGCCTGCTCCGCGTCCAGGAAGCCGTCCACCCCGGCCGGCGGCTGGGGCCGGGCGCGGCGGTGGCCCACGAAGTCCGTCACCCGGCGCACGGACTCGGCCGTGCGCTCCACCAGGTCCGCGACCTGCCCCGCGGGGATGCCACCCCGGCGGGCGGCGCCACCGCGCAGCGCGGCCTCATGCGCCACCAGCGCCACGGCGAGCACGGGGTCCGCCCGCGTCGCGCCGCCCGGTCCCTCCAGGGACACCGGCCCGAAGCGGTGCCAGCCGCTCGGGGAGCAGTGGGTCACCTCGGTGGTGAGCGCGAGCCCCGACCCGGGCAGGGACACGCGCAGCGGCCCCGGGCGCACGGGGGTATGGGTCTCCATGAGCCAGCAGCGCAGCAGCGCCTCCAGGTGGGCGTGCTCCGCGGACAGGCGCGCGTCCGCGTGCTCCAGCGGATCCACGGCGGGGGAGGGCGTCAGGGCAAGGGCGGTGTTCACGCGGCCCCCTTCTGGAAGCGCGGCGACAGGGCGCGGCCGGCTTCGAGGACGGTGTGCACGAGGGCGTCGATGTCCTCGGGCGTGGTGGTGGGGTTGAGGAGGGTGAACTTCAGGCAGACGCGCTCCGGTGAGCCCGGCCCGTCCAGGCGCACGGCGGTGCGGCCGATGAGCGCGGTCCCGGTCTCCAGGAGGCGGCGGCGCAGGGCGCCGTTGATCTCATCCTCGCGGGACGGGGCCTCCGGGACGCGGTAGCGGAAGACGACGGTGGTGAGCTCCGCGGGGGCCACCAGCTCCAGCTCCGGCTCCGCCAGGATGCGCGCCTCGGCGTGGCGGGCCAGGTCGTGGCAGGTGTCCACCATGTCGCCCAGGCCCCGGCGCCCGTGCGCCAGCAGCGTGGCGGCGACCTTCACCGCGTCCGGCCGGCGCGTCGTCTGGAGGCTGCGGCCCAGCAGGCCGTCATAGCCCGCCTCCGAGTCGTCCTCCGGGTTGAGGTAGGCGACCTGCCGGTCCAGCGCGGCGAAGGCTTTGGCGTCGGAGACCAGCAGCACGCTGGTGGCGGCGGGCTGCCAGCCCAGCTTGTGCAGGTCCAGGGTGAGGGAGTCCGCCCGCGAGACGCCGTCCAGCCGGCCCTTGAGCCGCTCGGAGAACAGCGCGCCGAAGCCGTAGGCCGCGTCCACGTGCAGCCAGACGCCGTGCTCGGCGGCGATGTCCGCGATGGCGTGCAGCGGATCCACGCTGCCGAAGTCCGTGGTGCCCGCCGTGGCCACGATGGCCAGCGGGGTGTGCTCCGGCGGCAGCTCCCGCAGGAGGGCCGCCAGCGCGTCCGGGCGGATGCACCGGCGCGAGTCCGTGGGCACCGGCCGCACGGCGTTCTCGCCCAGCCCCAGGGCCGCGCAGGCCCGGTGCACGGAGAAGTGCGCCAGCTCCGAGCACAGCACCACCGGGCCCGGCAGCGCGGCCACGCCCTGCCGGCGCGTGTCGATGCCCCGGCGCAGCGCCGCCGCGTCCCGGGCCAGCATCAGGCCCATCAGGTTGGACATGGAGCCGCCCGGGGTGAGCACCCCGTCCGCCCGGGCGGAGAGCCCGGCCAGCCCCAGGAGTCCCTGGATCAGCCAGCGCTCGATGGCGATGGCGGAGGGCCCGGAGTCATACGTGTCCAGCGACGCGTTGCTCGCGCTGGCCAGCGCGTCCGCGGCCACCGCGACCGCCAGGGGAGGCGGTTGCAGGTGCGCGACCGCGTGCGCGTGTGACAGGTGCAGCCCGTACTCCACGAGCACCCGCCCCAGCCGGGCCAGCGCCGCCTCCGCGCCCATGCCCTCCTCGGGGATGCCGTCCCCGCCCAGCGCCGCCCGGGCGGCGGCGAGCACGTCCTCCGGAGCCCCGGCGCGCAGCGGGCCCGAGGGCCACCGCGCGACGGCCAGCGCGCTGCCCACCGCCCCCGTCAGGGCCGCCGTCACCGCGGCCAGGCCCTCTCGGGACCCCGCCAGCACCGACGACGGGCGCCGCGGCCAGCGAGGAGGCATGTCCGCCCCTCGCGTTCCCTGCTCAGTCTCTGTCTGCATGGTTCTGCTGTCTCCAGTCTTGGATTGGATGCGGTGTATTGCCGCCAGCGCATGGACATGCGCCGGGCGGCGGAGGGGCTGGACTCACGTCTTGGATAGGCCGCGGACACACCTCGGCCGTGGCCGCACAGGCATGGCCAGACATGGATGTCTGGGTACACCCCGGCCCTCCGGGGCGGACGGTGCCGTCACGGCGGGGATGAATCAGCGGAGCAGTGTGGCTGTATGGGGTTGGGGCCCTGGCGCGCGCAAAGCCGCGTCAGCCCACCCGTTCTGGGAGGAGAAGGAGGGTCCTTGAGATGTCACCTGGAGCAGCGTCGGGGTTGAGACAGACATGCAACGGCATCCGCCCGCCGCCTGGAGCCACGGCTCCCGGACCCGACGTGCACGGATGTGTTACAAATTTATTTACTCATGAAATTGATGATGATTCTCAAAATCATGTACTGATGGGGCTGGAGTATCCGGATGATCCAATGCTTGTCAACAAGATGTTTTCCGGGGTTTGTCTTCTTATGCCGATACCTGGATGTAGCGGACGGGCTGGACCGCGTGTCTGTATCGGCCGGGCTGGGCAGGTGAGGGGGCACGCGGTCCCCGCCCTGGCCGCTGGTCCGGGCGTGGGGCTCCGGTGGTGGGCAACGAAATCCCGGTGCCGGGCGCACTGCAATTTCGGTGGTCCGCTATTATCGCTGGTCCATGGCGGATGAACTGATGGGGCGTCAGCCGGAGGTCTCGCAGGACGCCCGGGAGCTGGTCGAGCTGGCCACCACCGAGGAGGGGGTGGGCGAGCTGCTGCGCCGTGGGCTGGACTGGGTGTCGCGCGTGGTGCCCTTCGACCTGGCCACGCTGTTCCTCCTCAAGGAGGGGCGGCTGGAGGCGGTGGCGGCGCGGGGCCCGCTCGCCAACCAGGCGGTGCGCAAGCACTCGCTGCGGCTGGCGGACTTCCCGTCCCTGAAGCAGGCGCTGGAGACGCGGCGGGCGCGGGCCTTCACGGAGGAGGACCACTCGCACGGGGACGGCGACCCGTTCGACGGCGTGCTGGACCTGCCCTCGGGGCACTCGTGCATGGTGGTGCCGCTGTGCGCGGGGGAGCGCTGCTACGGCGTGCTGACGTTGGACCGCGTGCAGTGTGAGACGTACGCGCAGCCGGTGGTGGACCTGGTGGAGGTCTACGGCCAGATGCTGGCCACGGCGCTCCAGGGCGCGGAGCAGCGCGCCACGGCGGAGCGGCTGCACCGCCAGGACCATGAGCACGCGAAGCTGCTGGAGTCGCAGTTGGGCGGGGACTCGGAAGGCATCCTGGAGACGTCCTTGAGTCCGGTGATGCGCGACCTGTCCCGCCGCGCGCGGCAGGTGGCGGAGACGGACACGCCGGTGTTGATCACGGGCGAGACGGGCACGGGCAAGGAGCGGCTGGCGCGGGCCATCCACCGCTGGAGCGCGCGGGCGGATCAGCCCTTCGTGTCGCTCAACTGCGCGGCCATCCCGGCGGGCCTGCTGGAGAGCGAGCTGTTCGGCCACGTGAAGGGGGCCTTCACCGGCGCGAACCGCGACCGGGCGGGCCGCTTCCAGATGGCGCACGGAGGCACGCTGCTCCTGGACGAGATTGGCGAGCTGCCGGTGGAGCTGCAGGCGAAGCTGTTGCGCGCGCTCCAGGAGAAGACGTTCGAGCCGGTGGGCAGCGACAAGACGGTGCGGGCGGACGTGCGCATCCTCGCGGCGACGCACGTGGACCTGCACCAGGCCATCGCGCAGAAGCGCTTCCGCGAGGACCTCTTCTACCGGCTGAGCGTCTTCCCCTTGAGGCTGCCGCCCCTGCGCGAGCGGCGCGAGGACCTGCCGCAGCTCACCGTGTTCCTCCTGGAGGAGCAGGCGAAGCGCACGGGCCGGAGGGGCATGCGGGTGACGGCGTCAGGGCTGGCGCGGCTGGCGGCGTACGACTGGCCGGGCAACCTGCGCGAGCTGGCGAACGCGCTGGAGCGCGCCACCATCCTCACGCGCGGCCAGGAGCTGACGGCGCAGTCCTTCGACCTGCCGACCGGCGAGCGCGCGCGGGAGGCGCCGGCGGAGGAGACCCCGGCGCCGCTGCCCGCGGGGGCGAAGGTGCCCACGCTGGCGGCGGTGCAGCGCGAGCACATCCTGCGGGTGCTCGCGCTCACCCGGGGCCGCGTCTACGGTGAAGGCGGCGCGGCGGCGCTGCTGGGGCTCAAGCCGTCCACGCTGCAGAGCCGGATGAAGAAGCTGGGCATCGAGCGGCTGGAGGGCTTCACCGCCGTCGAGGACGCGTGACGCGGGCTCAGTGCCAGCGGCTGTCCTCGCGGGCCTCGCGGCGGTCCTCGCGCGTCTCCTGGCGGTTCTGCGCCGTCTCCGTGCGGGCCAACTGGACCAGGTCGGCCAGGAGCATGCGCTTGCGGGAGAGGCTGCCGCTGTCCAGCCGGCCGTAGAGGGCGTTGAGCTCCTGGGCGATGGAGCGCGTCTGGCGCAGGGCGCGGGACTCCTGGCGGGCGTCGCGCACGTCGTCGCGGTGGTCCTTGCGGTCGTCGTAGCGGTAGCCGTCGTGGCGGACCTCGCGGGCGCTGGCGCGCGCCTCCTGCTTGTCCTGGGCCAGCTCGCGGCGGGTCTCGTTCAGCTCGGACGCCACGTAGCGGCGCACGTCCTCTTCCACCTGGAGCAGGTCGCGGCGCGCCGCGCGGCCCCGGGCGGAGTCGTAGCGGGAGAGCAGCGACTCCACGTGGCGCAGGTCGTAGCGGTCATCCCGGGTCTCGCGCGCGTCCTGGCGCAGCTCCTGGCGGTCACGGACCTGCTCGCCGTGGTTGTTGCCGCGCGGGCCGTCCGCGTGGGCCAGGGCCGGGAGGGACAGCGCCATCGTTGCCAGCAGCCACTTCGACATGGGGGGCTCCTTCAAGTGCGTCGGATGCCCTGATGGACGTGGCTCGCCGCCGCGAATTCACGGCGGCGGAAGAGTCCCCGGTGGGAGCGCGGCCTACGACACCGCGGGTGCGGCCGGGCGCGGCGTGGAGGGCGCCACGGGGTAGTGGGCCTCCTTGCCGAAGGGCTGGTCGAACAGGTGCGGATCCGCCTGGCGCGAGCGGAACAGGTCCACGATGTAGTTCATCCGTTGGTCCAGCTTGCTCCAGTCCCTCGCGGCGGTGCCGGTGAGGCTGTCGGGCGTCTTGTCCAGCCGGCCCAGGAGCGCCTTCAGCTTCGGGTCCTCGAGGGTGCGCAGGTGCGGCGGGAAGAGCGTGGACTCCATGCCGGCGGGGGGCGGCAGGTCGTTGCCCAGCTTCAGCGCGCCGCCGGGCACCGCGAGCTTCATCATGTGCTCGGTGGCGATGCCCCGGAACACGCCGGCCAGCTTGTCCACCAGCGGGTTGACGACCAGGTCCACCGCGCCCGACTTGATGGCGGCCCTGGCGGCGAGGTTGGCGGGGAAGGGCAGCGCGTTGGCGCCCGCCTTGATGCTCTGCTTGAGGATGTTGGCGAAGACCTCCTTCACCGGGGCGTTGAGCGCCTTCTCCACGAAGCCCTGGAGCTGGGTCTGCTCGTGCAGGCCCACGGTGTCGTTGGCCCGGAGCATCAGCTCGGCCTTCGTGTTCGGGTCCTTCTCGAACATGGCCTGCGCGTAGGTGCCGAAGGCCTCCTTGAGCAGCGGCTTGTCCGCGGGGAAGCCGTCCAGGTACTGCTGGAGCTTCGCGGGGTCCAACTGCGTGTCGCCCTGGAAGGTCTCCACGAAGCGGGCGAACTCGTGGCCCACCTCGCGGAAGACGAACTGGTTGCCGTCGCCAATGGCCTTGCTGACGGTGTCGAGCGCGTCCGCGCCGGCCTTGGCGATGTCGCCGGTGGGCATGGCGGGCAGGCCCAGCTTGCGCAGGAGGTCGTCCACCCTGGACATGGCCTCGCCCACGACGCCGCCGCCCTTGAGGACGTCCACGAAGGCCTTGGGCATGTCCTCCTGGCGGATGCTCACGCCGGCCTGCTTCGAGGCCCAGGTGGCGAAGGTGGACCAGTTGGCGTTCTCCTTGCCCAGCAGGGTGCCCATGGCGTCGGACAGGTCGTGGTAGCCCTGGGTGATGGCCAGGTTGCGCGCGACGGGGTCCTGCATCGCGGCGATGTTCGCCACGTCCGCGGCGGTGGGGTAGCTGCCCGGAGTGGGGCGCGGGCCTCCCTGCTGGGGGGCGGCGGCGGGGGTGGACAGGGCCACCGGGGCCTTCCGGGCCTTGGATGACTCGAAGAGGGAGGTCCCCTGGCTGGCGCCGGGCTTCACCTCGTTGCGGGGGCGCGGCGGGAGGGCCGGCTCCGGCGTGCGGGGCGTGGCGGTGGGGCGCGGGCCGATCTTCGGAGGAGTCATGCCTCCAGTATCGGCCGGGACGGGGCCGAAGTTGCCCTGTCCGGCCGGGCAGGGTGGTTCCTCCAGGCGTCGCGAGCGACCTCCAGGGTCACGGCCTGGAAGCGCACCGGGGCGCCCGGACGGCGGGCTCCCAGGCGGCCCCAGTCCGCGCGGATGACGGCGGCGATGAGGGGGTAGCCCCCGGTGGTGGGGTGGTCCGGGCCCATCACGATGGGCGTGCCGGAGAGGGTGACCTGGATGGCGCCGCGCACCATGGGACGGCAGGTGCCCCCGCCCTCGTCGCCGTGGGGCACGGGAGGTCCGTCCAGCCGCTGGCCCACGCGGTCGCTGGAGGGCGACACGGTGAAGGTGCTGCCCAGGAGGAGCGCCACGGCCGCGTCGCTGAAGGAGGACGCATCCGGGCCCAGGAGCACGCGCAGCGGGGCCGCCGGGTCCAGGGCCTCCGTGAGACGTGACAGGTCGGCTGGGGAGGGGGCGGTGCCGGGAGGTCCCAGCGGGAGCCGGTCTCCGGTGCGCAGGGGGCGGCCTTCCCAGCCGCCCAGGCGGGCCACCCACAGCGTGCCCTGGCCACCGAGGACTTCAGGCACGGCGAGCGCGCCATCCACGGCCACGTAGCGCACGGCATGTCCGGTGGGCGCGGGCACGGTGAGCGTGGCGCCGTCCGCGAGGAGGCTGGGGGCTTCGCCATCCACGGACACGCGCACGTCGCGGCCCCGGGCGCGCAGCTCCAGCCGGCCGAAGGCCTCCAGCGCCGCGGCGCCAGGTGCGTTGCCCACCGCGCGGTTCGCCGCGATGAGCAGCTCCGGCACCCACGCGCCGCCGGGCGGCACGCCGTGATGCATGACGCCGGGCCGTCCACCGTCCTGCACGGTGGCGGGGGCACCCAGGCCGACGATCTCGATACAGGCGCTCATGGCTCTTCACCTCGCGCGGTCATCCCCAGGCCCTCGGGCAAGGCGGCAAACCGCACGAACCTGTCCGACAGTCGGACACGTTTCGAAGCCCGCGCCCCGGCCGGACAGCGGAAAGCTGTCCGACAGTCGGACAGGTTTCGAAGCCCGCGCCCCCGCCCCGGCCCGACAGAGGAAAGCTGTCCGACAGTCGGACAGGTTTCGAAGCCCGCGCCCCCGCCCGCGGACCCGCCTTGGATGAGGGAACTCCCTGCTGCCGTGCCATGGAAATCGGTCCGACAGTCGGACAGGTTTGGCGGCGCGTCGGGCGGAACGCCTTCATTCCTCCACCCGCTCGAAGCGCACGCGGGCTCCCAGTTGGAGCTGCGTGCCGCGCTGGGGGTCGAACGCGGTGAAGTCCAGCGCGGTGCCCACGAGGTTCCAGCCTCCCGGCGACGCGAACGGGTACACGCCCGTGCGCTGCCCGGCGATGCCCACCGCGAGCGCGGGCACCCGCGTGCGCGGCACCGGCAGGCGGGGACACGCGATGCTCGGATCCACGTCCCCCAGGTACGCGAAGCCCGGCAGGAAGCCCACGCAGCGCACCCGGTACTCGCGCGCCGTGTGACGCCGCACCACTTCGTCCACGGACAGGCCCGCGTGCTCCGCCACCTTCGCCAGGTCCTCGCCGTCGTAGCGCACGCGGATGCGGATGAGCGGGTGCTCCACGGGCGTGACCGGTGCCACGCGCAGCCGCGCCAGCACGAGCGCCGGGGACTCGGGCGGTGTCTCCGGGTCGAAGTACACGCAGGCGTGGGCCTCGGTGATGACCGCGTCCCGCACGCCCGGCAGCGCGGCCAGGGCTTCGCGTGCCAGACCCCGGTCCACCGTCTCCGGCAGCACCAGCCGCAGCGCGCTGTCCCCCAGCGGCTCCGGCGGCTGCTCCAGCGCGTCCAGCATCGCGCGCACCTCGCGGGCCAGCACCACCGCGCCCGGCGTGTCGCCGTGCACGCACAGCGTGTCCACCGCGCCGCCCGTGGCCAGCCGCACCGTGTTCTCGCGCGCCTGCCCCACGTCCGTCAGCACCGCGCCGGGCTGACCGCGCGGAATCAATGAACCGTCCGGCAACGTGCCCCGGTCCGCGAAGCCCTCGCGCGCATACCCGAGCCCCGCCGCCCGCGCCGCGTCCCTCAACGCGCCGGTGCCGGGCCCCACGAGCGTGACGTCCGTGCCCAGCGCCTCCACCACGCCGTCCACCACCGCGCGCGCGAGCGCCGGGGACTTGTTGGCCGCGTGGTACAGCGCCCCATGGGGCTTCGCATGCCGCACCGGCACGCCGCGCTCGCGGGCCAGCGCGGCAAGCTGTCCGCACTGCTGGGCCACCTGCGCGCGCAGCGCCTCCGGCGCCACGTCCAGCGCCTTGCGCCCGAAGTCCTCCCGGTCCGCGTAGGACGGGTGCGCGCCCGCCAGCGTGCCGTGGCGCTCGCACAGCTCCAGCGCCCGCCGCATGGACGCCGCATCCCCCGCGTGGCCTCCGCAGGCGATGTTCGCCAGGTGCGCGAGCGCGTAGAGCTGTTCGTCCTCCCCGGGCAGCTCCCCCAGGTCGATGTTGAGCAGGCACCGCGTCATGGGCTCACGCTACGCGAGCCCCCCACCTCAGCGGTAGGTGATGAGCGCGCGGTGTTCGCCTTCGAAGTGTCCGTGCTCGTTGAGCGTGGACAGATACCGGCCCCGCTCGCTGTAGATGACCTTCGTGACTCCACAGTTCGCCAGCGTCCAGTTCGTCCGGAACGCGTGCGCGTCCGGGATGCCCAGCAGGTCCTGGCTGATGGCCGTGATGGGGCCGCCGGAAGTGAACACCAGCGCCGTCCTGGAGGGTCCCAGCGAAGCGATGAGCGCCGCGAGCGCCTCCAGGCAGCGCGCCTTGAACGCGCTCCAGGGCTCCCGGTACTCGCTGTCATGCCCGCCCGCGACCCAGCGCCCCACGGCCTGGGTGAACAGGTCCTGGTACGCGCGGCGCGGGTCCTTCATCGCGGCCAGCTCCTCGCGCAGCACGGCGAAGTCCGCGTAGCGCGGCGTGTGCCGGTGCACGACCTCCTCGTGGTCGAACTCGTTGAAGCCCGGCGTGCGCACGGGCTCCACCTCCAGGCCCAGCGCCTGGAGGCACGCGTCCGCTGTCTCGCGGTGGCGCAGCATCGTGCCCGTCACCACGGCGTCCACCTTCGGCAGCCGCGCGCGCAGCGCTTCGCCCAGGACGCGCGCCTGCTGCACGCCCACGTCCGACAGCTTGTCGTAGTCCCGCGCGCCGAAGGACGCCTGGCCGTGGCGGATGAAGTAGAGCGCGCCCACCTCAGCCCCCCGCCTTCTTGATGAGCTGCCGGCAGCGGTAGGCCAGATAGTTGACGATGAGCCAGTAGTTCTTGAACGCCGGGTTGCGCGTCTGCTTGTGGTGGTAGCGGTAATAGATCTGCTGCGCGATGACCGCGAGCCGGAACACGCCGTAGACCTCGTAGAAGGTCCAGTTGTCGGGCTTCAGGCCGGTGCGCTCCAGGTAGTATGCGACCACCTCCTCGCGCGTGAGCATGCCGGGCAGGTCCGTGGGCTGCCGGCGCGTCATGCGCAGGAAGGCGTCGTCATCCGCCTGGACCCAGTAGGCCAGCGTGTTGCCCAGGTCCATCAGCGGGTCGCCCAGCGTGGCCATCTCCCAGTCCAGCACCCCGATGACCTGCGTGGGGTCCTCCGGCTTGAGCACCACGTTGTCGAAGCGCCAGTCGTTGTGGATGACGCACGTCTTGATGTCCGGCGGCACGTGCGCGGCCAGCCACTCGCGCGTGCGCTTCATGCGGGGCACGTTCCAGGTGCGCGCCTTCTCGTAGCGGTCGGACCAGCCGGAGATCTGCCGCTGTGGATAGCCCGGCCCCTTGCCCAGCGACTGGAGCCCCACCGCCTGCGCGTCCACGCCGTGCAGCGCGATGAGCTGATCCACCACGTTGAGGCACAGTTGGCGCGTGCGGGCCTTGTCCAGCTCCAACCCCTTGGGCAGGTGCTTGCGCGGGATGAGGCCGGGGATGCGCTCCATCACGTAGAACTCCGCGCCCAGCACGGCCGGGTCCTGGCACAGCCCCACCATGGTGGGCACCACCGGGTACACGGGCTTGAGCGCCTGCTGCACCGTGTACTCGCGCGCCATGTCGTGCGCGGACTTCGCCTTGGTGCCCGAGGGCGGCCTGCGCAGGATGAGGTCGCGGTTCTCGTACTTGAGCCGGTAGGTCCAGTTGGAGGCGCCGCCCGTGTACTGCGTCACCTCCGGCGTGCCCTGGAGCGAGGGCACCTGGGCCTTCAGCCACGCGTCCACCGCGGGCACGTCCAGCGCCTCGCCGGAGCGCACGGCCTTGCCCTCGTCCAGGGGGATGGAGACCGGAGCCGTCATGTTCAACCTCCCTTGCTGAAGCCGCGCTTCGCGAGCTCGATGCGGGTGATGACGCCCTTGTGCACCTCGTCCGGGCCGTCCGCGATGCGCAGGCTGCGCGCCTGGGCGAAGAAGCCCGCCAGCGGCGTGTCGCGCGACACGCCCGCGCCGCCGTGCAACTGGATGGCGTCGTCCACCACCTTCTGGAGCACGTTGGGCGCCACGACCTTGATGGCGGAAATCTCCGTCATCGCGCCCAGCGCGCCCACGTCATCCAGCTTCCACGCCGCGTACAGCGTGAGCAGGCGCGCCTGGTCGATGGCGATGCGCGCCTCCGCCACGCGCTCGCGGTTGCCGCCCAGGTTGAGCAGCGGCTTGCCGAACGCGGTGCGGTCCATGCCCCGGTCGATCATCAGCTCCAGCGCCCGCTCCGCCGCGCCAATACAGCGCATGCAGTGGTGGATGCGGCCCGGCCCCAGGCGGCCCTGCGCGATTTCAAAGCCCATGCCCGGCCCGGAGATGAGCGCGGACACCGGCAGCCGCACATTGTGGAAGTGCACCTCGCCGTGGCCGTGCGGGGCGTCATGGTCGCCGTACACGGGCAGCATGCGGATGATTTCGACGCCCGACGCGTCCATGGGCACCAGGACCATGGAGTGCTGGTGGTGGCGGTCCGCGCCCGCCTGCGCCGTGCGGCCCATGAAGATGGCCACCTTCGCGTTGGGGTGCCCCAGCCCACTGGACCACCACTTCCTGCCGTTGAGCACCACGTGGTCGCCGTCCACCTCGGCGGTGGCCTGCATGTTGGTGGCGTCCGACGACGCGGCGTCCGGCTCCGTCATGCAGAACACGGAGCGGATGTCGCCCGCGAGCAGCGGCTTCAGCCACTGCTCCTGCTGCTCCGGGGAGCCGTAGCGCCAGAGCACCTCCATGTTGCCGGTGTCCGGGGCGCTGCAGTTGAAGACCTCCGGCGCCATGAAGCTGCGGCCCATGGCTTCCGCGAGCGGCGCGTACTCCAGCGTGCTCAGCCCCGCGCCCAGCTTCGCGTCCGGGAGGAAGAGGTTCCACAGCCCTGCCGCCTTCGCGCGGGCCTTGAGCTCCGCCATCACCGGCGGCACCTTCCACTGGCGCCAATCCCCACCGGCCTCCATCGCGTGCAGTGCCCGGAGGTACTCGCCCTCCACCGGCTCGATGTGGTCAGCCATGAAGCGCTTCACGCGCTCCAGGTATTCGGTCGTCCTGGCGGAAGGCTGGAAGTCCATGCGGGGCATCCTGCGCCCCGCCGGGTTGGTGAAGCCACTGAATGTTGAACGTCTGTTCTGGGGCTGGCGCTGGCCGCTGCCTTCAGCGGCGGCGCGGGCCCGGGGCCTTGCGCGGCGTGCGCGGCGCGCGCGCCCCACGCCGGCCCTGGGCCTTCGGCTTGCGCGCGGGCGGGCGGGGCGAGGGGGACTGCTCGATGCTCGCGAGGATGATCCGCCGCAGGAGCGCGTACACGGGCAGCGGGTCGAAGCTCTTGTCCAACTGGTGGTGCAGCGCGAGCCCGTCCACGCACGCCTTGATGATGACCGCGTAGTGCCCGTCCTCCGCGGAGGGGGCCGTGGCGTGGCCCGCGCGGAACTGCGCCACGGTGCGGGCGATCTCCCCGTCGCCCTGGCTCAGCAACTGCGCGACGGCGGGCGTCAGGTCGCGGTTGCGCAGGCCCAGCGCGAAGAGCTCGTAACGCAGCCGGCACGTGCCCGGCGCGTCCGTGGCCAGCTTCTCGCCCCAGGCGAAGGCCGTCTCCGCCAGCTCCTCCGCGGGCGTCTGCGCGCGCAGCCGCTCCAGCTCCGACATGTACTGGCGGCTCGCCTCCTGCGTGACGGCCAGCAGCAGCGCGTCCTTGCTGCCGAAGTAGTAGTGCACCAGGCCCTGGTTCACCCCCGCCTCGCGCGCCACCTCCTTCACCGTCGCGGCGTCGTAGCCCCTTTCGCCCAGCACGCGCTGGCCGGCGGCGATGAGGCGCGCCCGGGCGTCAGGCTCCGGAGCGCTGGGGGGAGGCGGCGTCTTGCCACGGCGGGGGGATGGCATCCCAGACCCATAGGGCACCGCCTCCCACCCCCGCAAGGCCGGCGACCGCTCGTCGCCTTGACATCCCGCGTCGTCAGTCTTAGTTAGTTGTGTGACTAAATTAGTCGTCCGGCTAAACCGAAGGAGACGGGCCATGCGAGTCGAGTCCAAGCGGTCGATGCAGTGGGTGAAGGCGGTGGCGGTGGGTGCGGCGTTGGTGGCGGTGCCGGCGATGGCCCAGGACATGGCGTCCTCGTCCACGGGGCAGGAGCAGCAGCGGCGCGGGGCGTTCCTGCTGGAGCTGCAGCCGCCCGCGCTGGACGGCTCGCTGTACGGCCTCCGGGCGGAGGTCGCGCCGTCGCGGGACTCGCGGCTGGCGTTCGGCATCCTGGGGCGCGCGGGCGGGTGGAACCGGTCGCTGGGCGCGAAGGCGCGCTTCACCAACGTGGGCGGCAGCGACGTGAAGCTCAACTTCGGCGTGGGCGTGGACAGCCGCTACACGCTGGCCTTCCTGGCGGACGGCACGGTGCGCCCGTTCGTCGGGATGACGCTGGGCCTGGAGGAGTTCGTCGCGCGCCCGGGCGGCGCGGCGATGCCGGACCGCAAGGACTACACGACGACGGCCTTCCTGGAGCCCACGCTGGGCGTGATGTGGCGGCCGGGCTCCGGGCGCGTGGGCCTGTCGGCGCGGGCCGGCCCGGGCTTCACCTTCACGGACGTGCGCGAGCTCCAGGTGGGCAACAGCAACCTGGGCCTGCGCACGGTGTACCCCACGGCGTCGCTGGGCCTGCTGGTCGTCCTGTAGTCGACGGGGCTCGCGGAGCGTGCCGTGCGCGGTGGAGAGGTGGCTACACTCGCCCCCCATGAGCTCCCCGTTCGAGTCCTACCGCGCCGAGTTCCCCGTCCTGAAGGAGCAGCTCTACCTCAACCACGCCGGGGTCGCGCCCACCAGCACGCGCGCCGCCGCCGCGGTGAAGGCCTGGATGGACGACGTGGTGAACCACGGCGTCCTCCATGAGCGCGGCTGGGAGGCGCAGAGCGAGAAGGTGCGCGGGCTCGCCGCGCGCATCATCGGCGCGTCCCCGGAGGAGATCGCCTTCGTGCGCAACACCAGCCACGGCCTGGGGCTGGTGGCGGAGGGGCTGGACTGGCAACCCGGGGACGAGGTCGCCGTCGCCACGGGCTTGGAGTACCCCTCCAACGTCTACCCGTGGCTGCACTTGAAGCACCGGGGCGTGGAGGTCCGTGAGATTCCCACGCCGAACGGAGGCGTGACGCCGGAGGCCGTGGCGTCCGTGCTCACCTCGCGCACGCGGCTGGTGGCGGTGTCGTCCGTGCAGTTCGCCACCGGCCACCGCACGGACCTGGATGCGCTGGGCGAGCTGTGTGAGCGCTCGGGCGTGCTCCTGTGCGTGGACGGCATCCAGAGCGTGGGCTGCATCCCGGTGGACGTGAAGAGGAGCCGCGCGCACTTCCTCAGCGCGGACAGCCACAAGTGGATGCTGGGCATCTCCGGCATCGGCTTCCTGTACGTGGCGAAGGACGTGCTGCCGCGCGTGCGGCCCGCGCTGGTGGGCTGGCGCAGCACCACCGACGCGTGGAACTTCAACCGCTCGCACTTCGAGCTGCGCGCGGACGCGGCGAAGTTCGAGGAGGGCAGCGCCGCGTACCCCGGCATCTACGCGATGGGCGCCGCGCTGGAGCTGCTCCTGGAGGTGGGGACGGACGCCATCGGCGCGCGCATTGGCGAGCTGCTGGCCCGGCTGGACCTGGGCCTGCGCGGCCTGGGCTGCGACGTGGGCCCCGAGCCGAGGGACCGCGCGGGCATCCTCACCTTCCTGCCGCCGGGCGCGAACGTCCGGGCGCTCAGCGCGTACCTGGCGGAGCAGAAGGTGTCCCACTCCGTCCGGCGCGGGCGCATCCGCCTGTCGCCGCACTTCTACAACACGCACGAGGAGATGGACCGGCTGGTGGAGCTGGTGCGCGCGTACCGGCCCGGGTGAACTCCTCCCGGACCGGGATGCGCGAAGAGGGCTACTGCGCCGGGAAGAGGTTCTCCACGGAGAGGTAGCGCTCGCCGGTGTCGTAGCAGAAGGCGAGCACGCGGCTGCCGTCCGGCATCTCCGCCAGCTTCTGGTTCACCGCGGACAGCGAGGCGCCGGAGGACACGCCCACGAAGATGCCCTCCTCGCGCGCGGCGCGGCGGGCGAACTCGAAGGCGTCCTTCTCATCCACCTGGATGGCGCCGTCGATGCTCTGCACGTGCAGGTTCTTCGGGATGAAGCCCGCGCCGATGCCCTGGATGGGGTGCGGGCCCGGCTGGCCGCCGCTGATGACGGGGGACTTCACCGGCTCCACCGCGAACACCTTCAGCTTGGGCCACTTCGCCTTGAGGACCTCGGCGCACGCGGTGATGTGGCCGCCGGTGCCCACGCCCGTGATGAGGTAGTCCAGCCCGTCCGGGAAGTCGTTGAGGATCTCCTGCGCGGTGGTGCGCTTGTGGATCTCGATGTTGGACTCGTTCTCGAACTGCTGGGGCATCCACGCGTTGGGCGTCTGCGCGACCAGCTCCTGGGCGCGGGCGATGGCGCCCTTCATGCCCTTGGCGCGCTCCGTCAGGTCGAACTGGGCGCCGTAGGCGGCGAGCACGCGGCGGCGCTCGATGCTCATGGACTCCGGCATCACCAGGATGAGCTTGTAGCCCTTCACCGCGGCCACCATGGCCAGGCCGATGCCGGTGTTGCCGCTCGTCGGCTCGATGATGACGCTGCCTTCCTTGAGCAGGCCCTTCTTCTCCGCGTCTTCAATCATCGCCAGGCCGATGCGGTCCTTGATGCTGCCGCCCGGGTTGGCGCGCTCCAGCTTCAGGTGCACCGTCACGCGCGACGGGTACAGCCGGTTGATGCGCACGTGCGGCGTGTTGCCAATGGTCTGCAGGATGTTGTCGACCTTCATGGCGTCTCCTGTGAATGGGAAC
The DNA here is from genome assembly GCF_020036995.1 of Corallococcus sp. AS-1-12. NCBI lineage: Bacteria > Pseudomonadati > Myxococcota > Myxococcia > Myxococcales > Myxococcaceae > Corallococcus > Corallococcus sp. AS-1-12. The sequence continues at coordinate 111,092 of NZ_JAIQDD010000027.1, forward strand.
GGGCACTGCGTGGGGAAAGACTCAGATGTGGTAGTCGAGGACGTCCAGGCCCTCTTCGCCGTGGCGCGCGCGCACCTCGCTGCGGCGGGTGACGACGGACTGGGCGGGCACGCTCTGCGTGAGCCACGCGTTGCCGGCGATGATGCTGCCCTTGCCCACCACGGTGCCGCCTCCGAGGATGGTGGCGTTCGCGTACACCACGACGTCGTCCTCGATGGTGGGGTGGCGCTTCCGGTCCGCCAGGGCCTTCTCCACCATCAGCGCGCCCAGCGTGACGCCCTGGTAGAGCTTCACGTTGTCGCCAATCACCGTCGTCTCGCCGATGACCAGGCCCGTGCCGTGGTCGATGACGAACCTGCGGCCGATGGTGGCGCCCGGGTGGATGTCCACGCCGGTGCGCTGGTGGGCGTACTCGGTGAGCAGGCGCGGCAGCAGGGGGAAGTTCAGCCGGTGCAGCGCGTTCGCCACGCGGTAGATGGCGATGGCGTAGAAGCCCGGGTAGGTGAGGACGACCTCGTCCACGCTGCGCGCGGCGGGGTCCGCCTCGAAGATGGCGCGCGCGTCCTGCTGGAGCCACTCATAGAGGTCCGGCAGCTTCGCCATGAAGCGCGAGGACATGCCCGCGTCCGTGACGGGGTAGTGCGGCGCGAGCAGGGACTGGATGCGCTGGAGGCTCGCCTCCACCGCGGTGACGTCCCGGCGCACGGCGGCGGCGTTGCACTCCAGCCGCTCCGCGAAGTGCGGGAAGAGCAGCCCCAGCACCTGTGAGACGAACTCCGGCGCGGCCTTGCGCACGTCCGGGGGGAAGCAGTGGCGCTGACGCGCCTCCAGCAGGGTGGCAACCAGTCGGGCGTTCGGATCGTCCATGGGGCGTTGCGTCAGGATAGCGTGCCGTGCCGGCGTTTTCCTTGTTTCCGGCGTTCGAGCGGCAGATGGCGGAGGGGATGGTCTTTTTCCGGCGTCCCGGGGCGTAGCGACCGGGTTCTGGACGTGGATGCCGCCGGAGGGAAAACGTCGCGGCCGTCTGGACGTCCAGGGGGCAGGGCGCTGTGCGGCTCGGCGGCGAGGGGCGGCGGGGATTACCCAGGGGGATGCCTGAAGGTCACAGCATCCACCGGGTCGCCCGGGTCCACCGCCGCTGGCTGGTGGGGCGGCGTTTCACGGCCGACTCGCCGCAGGGCCGGGGCGAGGTGGCGCGGGGGCTGTCCGGGCGGACGTTGCTGAACGTGGACGCGCACGGCAAGCACCTGTTCCACACGTTCGATGGGGACGTGCGGCTGCACATCCACCTGGGGCTCTTCGGGCGCATCCGCCACTTCCGGCGGGACGCGCCGGAGCCGTCCACGGCGTGCCGGCTGCGGCTGGCTTCGGAAGGGGCGACGCTGCACCTGTCCGGCCCGTCCGCGTGCGAGCTGCTGTCGCTGGAGGAGGAGGCCGCGCTGCGCGCCAGGCTGGGGGAGGATCCGCTGCACATGGATGCGTCACCGGACCGGGCGTATGCGCGGCTGACGCGGGGGCGCATGCCGCTGGCGCAGGCGCTCCTGGACCAGGGGCGCATCGCGGGCGTGGGGAACATCGTCCGGGCGGAGGCGCTGTTCGTCGCGGGCCTGCCGCCGCTGTTGCCCGCGTGCGAGCTGGAGCGCGATGCGTTCGACCAGTTGTGGGCCGTGATGCGGGCGCTGCTCCAGGATGGCGTGCGGGACGGGCTCATCGTCACGCCGGGAGCGCCGCCGCTGCCGTCACCCGGCCGCAAGCGGGCGGAGCGCTTCTGCGTGTACAGCCGCGCGGGCCTGCCGTGTCCTCGCTGCGGTGGGAAGGTGACGGGGCAGGTGCTGGCGGCACGCACGCTCTACTTCTGCGCTGCGTGCCAGGGCGTGGACCGCGTGCGGCGGTCGCGCCGTGGAGACGAGCGGACAGCCAGAGGCCCTGCTCCACGCTGACGCTTGCCGACCCGGGGCCCCCTGGGGACGATGGGGGAATGACGACCGCCCTGTCCTATGCCCATGGCACCAGCACCACCCCGCTGCTGGGGGAGACCATCGGTCAGAACCTGCGCCGCACCGTCGAACGTTACGGCGACCGCGAGGCGCTGGTGGTGGCCTCGCAGAACTACCGCGTCACCTGGCGGCAGTTCTGGGACGCGACCACGGCGGTGGCCAAGGGGCTCTTGGCGCTGGGCATCCAGAAGGGGGACCGGGTGGGGCTCTGGTCGCCCAACCGCTTCGAGTGGACCGTGTCGCAGTACGCGCTCGCGCGCACGGGCGCCATCCTGGTCAACCTGAACCCCGCCTACCGCACGTCGGAGCTGGAGTACGCGCTCAACCAGGCGGGCGTGAGCGTGCTGCTCCTGGCGAAGGGCTTCCGGCAGACGGACTACACGCGGATGCTGGCGGAGGTGCGGCCCCGGTGCCCGGGCCTGCGCGAGGCGCTGGTGCTGGACTCGGATTGGGAGCGGCTGGTGGAGGGCGGCGCGAGCATTGGCGACGACGTGCTGGAGGCGCGGGAGCTGTCGCTCCAGTTCGATGACCCCATCAACATCCAGTACACGTCCGGCACCACGGGCTTCCCGAAGGGCGCGACGCTGTCTCACCACAACGTGCTCAACAACGGCTTCTTCGTGGGCGAGGTGCTGCGCTACGGGCCGGAGGACCGCGTGTGCATCCCGGTGCCGTTCTACCACTGCTTCGGCATGGTGATGGGCAACCTGGCCTGCACGTCGCACGGCTCCGCCATGGTGATTCCGGGCGAGGCGTTCGACCCGCTGGCGGTGCTCCAGACGGTGCAGGCCGAGCGCTGCACGTCCCTCTACGGCGTGCCCACGATGTTCATCGCGGAGCTGGACCACCCGCGCTTCGGCGAGTTCGACCTGCGCAGCTTGCGCACCGGCATCATGGCGGGCTCGCCGTGTCCGGTGGAGGTGATGAAGCAGGTGCAGTCGCGGATGCACATGGGAGAGGTCACCATCTGCTACGGCATGACGGAGACGTCGCCCGTGTCCACGCAGAACCCGCTGGACGACACGCTGGAGAAGCGCGTGGCCACGGTGGGGCGCGTGCACCCGCACCTGGAGGTGAAGGTGGTGGATCCGGATTCCGGCGCGGTGGTGCCGCTGGGGCAGCCGGGGGAGCTGTGCACGCGGGGCTACAGCGTGATGCTCGGGTACTGGGACAACGCGGAGGCCACGGCGGCGGCCATCGACCGGGCGGGGTGGATGCACACCGGTGACCTGGCGACCATGGACGCGGAGGGCTACGTCAAGATCGTCGGCCGCATCAAGGACATGATCATCCGGGGCGGGGAGAACGTGTATCCGCGTGAGGTGGAGGAGTTCCTGCACACGCACCCGGAGATCTCCGAGGCGCAGGTCATCGGCGTGCCCAGCGTGAGGTACGGCGAGGAGGTGATGGCGTGGGTGCGCCTGAAGTCCGGTGCGGCGCTCACGGCGGAGACGCTGACGGCCTTCTGCACCGGCCGCATCTCCACGTTCAAGATTCCCCGCCACTGGAAGTTCGTGGACAGCTTCCCGATGACCGTCACCGGCAAGGTGCAGAAGTTCCGCATGCGAGAGCTCTCCATCACCGAGCTGGGGCTCGGTGAGGTGGCCCGCATCAAGACCGCTTGACGGGCTTCTTCTTCGCGGCGGGCTTCTTCTTCGCGGCCTTCTTCATCGCGGCGCGGTTGGCGGCGTCCACGGCGCGGCGGGCCCAGGGCAGCAGCCGGCGGCTGTCGTCCTCGGCGTCCGCGGGGGGCGTCCAGTAGCTCATGGGCTGTTCCCGGCCCCGGCTCTGGTAGATGAAGGGCCGGCAGCCTTCGGCCTCGAAGTCGGGGCGGGTGACCTCGTCCGTCTTCAGGTAGAGCTGGCCCTGGAGGATGAGGCCGAACATCCGGCCGCCGAAGTACAGGCCCCAGCCGCCGAACATCGACCGGGCGTGCACCGGGCCCAGGGGCCTCAGCAGTTCGACCGTGTACTCCATGAAGCTGTCCGAGCGGGGCATGGGGGAAGTCCTCCAGGCCGTGAACTCTAGCGACCCGGGCCTGTGGCGTGCGGGGGCATTACACCTCCGTGAAGTGCATGCCGGTGGCGCCGGTGGCCTCCAGCGCCGTCTTGATGTCCTCGGAGACGATCAGCGCGATGGACCAACCCCAGGTCCGGAAGACCCTGGCGTCACCCACTTTCGATGCGTCGATGCGCATCCCCACGACGGAGTAGTACTGGCCTGTCTTTTCAGGCTGCTTGTGCTTGATGGGGTCCCAGTACTCCACTTCCCGGGAGGCCTCGTCGTCGATGCAGTGGATCAGCCGGGTGGCGACGAGCATGTTGAACTGTTCGGGATGGCCAGGGATGTCCACCGCGAACAGTTGGACATCCTCAGGTGCAAGCTGCGCGAACACGGTGGCCAGCCTCACGTGGAGGATGGGCGTGCTGCCGATACCTGCTTCGGAGTAGTCCAACGGCCTTCCCGGCTCATCGATGGGAAACCGGAGGAGACCAGGGGACTGGATGGGCCTCCCCGCACTGAACATCCACGGGTCCTCGACCTCCACGGACTCTTCATCGATGGGATCGCCCAGATACCAGCGTCCCGGGGCGTAGACGTCTTCTGACAATCTGAAGTAACGGGCGGTCATGGTCGTGTGGTCAGCGGCCCCGGGTCAGCAGACGATTGAGTTCCGTGCCATGGGTTCTGGCCTGCTCGCCAAGGATCCTGAGGGCATCGGTCAGGGCTTCGCGGCATGCCTCCACGCTCCGACATCCGGAGGTCACCTGCCTCAACCTGTCATAGACGAGTTGATGGTACTCGGCGGGGTGAGGGCCCCGGTGGCCTGGGACCTCGACGATGTTCTCCGGGTCCTTCAGCTCCATTCCGGCCCGCTTGAAGATGCGCCGGAAGAGTGGGGTCCAGGGCCCGCCATTCTTCGCGGACTTCTCATTGCGGATGGTGGCCAGGTGGTGACGCTGGGGCTTGCCGGGCCGGGATGACATGGCCACCGCGTTGGGGGCCAGCGCGAGGGTGAAGCCGTCAGCCGTCATGGCCACGGAGCGCACACCCGCGAGGGACATGAACTGGAGGCCCGCCTGCGTCTCTACCGCGACTGCGGCCTGGGCGGAGCCGGGCAGGGTGGGGGCCTTCATCGCGAGCCCCGCGGTGTTGCCAATCGCCGCCGTGGCCAGCATGACGAAGACGCGCGCGGCGTTCCTGCCCAGCACGCCTCCGTAGGCTTCGCCCGCGTCGCGCACCTGGAGGAAGGTGGTGGCCTGGTCCACGTGGCGCACCAGCGTCAGCCAGCCGTCCAGGAGGGTCCACACGGTGTCCACGCCCAGATAGGCGATGGCCGTCGCCGTCAAAAGCGCCGAGATGCCTTTCGACACCGGCTCCGGCATGGCCCACAGCAGCAGGTACATCGTCACGGCGGACGTCATCGTGGCCATGACGGCCTGGGGGCTGGCCATGCCCTCCAGGGCTTCGGCCGTCTCGTTCCAGACGGAGTCCATCGCGATGGCCATGGCCAGCGCATAGCGGCCGTCGCTGCCCAGCAAGGGGCCTTCCTCCAGCAGGCGCAGGCAGTCTCCGGGTTGCTTGCGCTTCTTGCCGCACCACTGCCGGTAGCCGCGCGTCAGGTCGTCCGACGCATCCAGGAGCCGCAGCTCCCGCGCCTCTTCTTCACCCAGAGGGACAATCCGACGGCTTCGCTCGCGGAAGCCGAAGAGGCCGCTGCGCTCCGGCAGGCCGAACAATGAGCGTGCTTGCCGCAGCGGGTGGGCGAAGGGCCGCACGTCCCTGGCGAGCGTCCTCACCGCTGCCTTGAACTCGTCCTCCTCCAGCCGGGCCTCGGAGGGGGACGCGTCTTTCTCCTCCCGGGGCGTGACGACAACCCTGTCGCCACCATCGACCTCCAGGCGCACGACCCGCGTCGTCGCGCAGCCCGACAGGAGCAGTCCCAGCAGCAGCACCCAGCCCAGCCGCTTCATTCCGGCCTCAGTCCTCCGTCAGCAGGAGGCTCCAGAGCAGCACCTTCTTCTTGCCGGGGGGCCGGTGCAGGCAGCGGAGCGGGCCGTCCTGGGACGCCACGAACACGATGGCTCCGGAGTGCTGGTTGGCGAAGACGGCCGCGGCGCGGTGGCGCGAGCCGTGCTGATGGATGGGGTAGTGCGGCCCGGGACGCCCCTGGAGCGTGCGCGCCTCGAAGACCTGCGGCGGCCCGCTTCGCGGGAGCGCGATCTGATACCCCGCGCAGAGCACCTCCAGCTCCGGCCCCAACACCAGCGCGTTGTCCACCGCCGTGAACTGCCCGATGCTCTCCACCAACGCCTGGAAGTCGCTCTCCGTCACCTTGTCGTCGTGCTCGGCGGCGGCCTTCTTCAACTCCGGATCCTCTTCCTCCTCCGCCGCCTTGCCGGCCTCCGCCTGCCAGGCGCCGTTGATGAGGTCCGCCCGCGCCTGCACGAAGCGCTGCAACCGCTGGCGCAACAGCGAGCCCTGCTCCGGCGGCAGGACGTACTTGCCTCGCGAGCGGAAGCGCTCCACGTCATGCTGCTTGGGCAGGAACGCGATGAGCCCTCCGTGGTGCAGCCCCGCCATCCTCCGGATGAGCCCCTGCACCGCGTTGGACACGTACCACTCGCGGTTGCCGCCCATCAGCGGCTGCACCTTGGGCAGGGACTCCACCAGCGTGGAGCACATCTCCATCAGCGCCGCGCGCACCGCGCTGTCCTCGTGGAAGAGCAGGTCGTGCAACGCCACGCGCCGGCCCGGCGGCACCGGCGCGCCCTGCTCGTAGCGGAAGACCTCGCGCCCCTGCGTGCTCACCACCAGGTGGCCCGGCTCCGGCGCGTGCAGGATGAAGACGTCCTCCTCGCCCTCGGCGTGGAACTCCGTGTACTCCACCCGGCGCGCCAGCCCCTGGATGCGCAGCTTCCCCTCGCGCGGCCCCACCACCACCGCCGTGCGCGGCAGGTTCGCCGCGGGCGCCAGCTTCACCAGCGCCTCCACGCTGAAGTCGGTGATGCTCGACTTGGGCTCCAGCGGCAGCGTCTCCCACGCCTGACGCTTGCCCTTCTGTCCGCCGATGTAGACCGTCTCGCGCACCGCCTGCAGGCCCTGCAACCCCTGCGCGTGGTAGGCGATGCGCACGCGCGTGGCCTCTCCCTCCTCCCGGCCCAGGCTCGCGAAGAACACCGTGTCCGCCAGCACGACCAGCAGCTTCAACGTCGGCTCGGCGAGCGGCGTCTTGGCGAACTGCCGGAGCCACCCGCGCAGGGCCTCTCCGGGATATTGCAGGCCGGGTTCATCCATCGGGCGGGCAGCATAATCACGGCGCCGTGTTTCCCGGTGGAAGTCGCTCGCGCGCCGCGATGCGGCGTCGGGTTCCCACCGTGCGCCCGGCCTGTAGCACCGGCGTCACGGCCACGCGCAAGGCGCCTCACTCCTCGATGGGCGGTTGGAGCGTGCCGAACCGCTCCAGGCCCTGGTCCAGCGCGGAGCGCACCGCGTGGAGCAGGGCCCCGTCCGACAGCCGCCGCACCAGGACGAGGCCGGACGCCACATGGGACGGCGCGCCTCCCAGCCGTGCCTCCAGCGCCTCCAGGGTGAGCACGGTGAGCACGAAGGTGCGCCCGTCGCGCAGCCGCACCACCAGGTCCCGGGAGCCCTCGAAGTGCAGCGCCGGGGGCTCCGCCACCAGCAGGGAGGCGATCCGCTCGTCCTCCGTGTCGATGGACCGCATGCCTGAGCGTTCGCGCGTCGAGCGTCGCATGGCGGGGAGGATGGGGCCCCCCACCCGCGCCTACAACCCCTGCCCCTGGGAAGGCCGCGGGGCCGGACAGCCTCCGGCCCCGGGGGGCAGGATGGCGGGCAAGGGAGCGCCGACGCCATGCGAGACGAACGCCCCGTGCCGGGTGTATGGCCCCAGGCCTCCCATGCCCGCCGAGCCGTCCACCCTGTCCACCTGGGGCCTCCCCGGGATGTTCTTCGTCGCCATGCTGGCGGGCTCCGTGGTGCCGGTGCCCTCCGAGGCGATGCTCGCCGCCCTCATCTACAACGGCACGCCGCCGGTGATGGCCACCGTGGTGGCCACCGTGGGCAACGTGCTGGGCGCGGTGACGCTCTACATCCTGGGCCAGTGGGTGTCGCGCGGCGGGGGCGGGGCCGTGGGCCGCTGGGTGTCGCGCCGCCGGGAGAAGGAAGGCCCCCGCATGGCGCGCGTGGAGGCGAACCTGCGCACCTGGGGCGCTCCCGCCCTGCTCATGTCCTGGCTGCCCATCCTGGGGGACGCGTTCGTGCTCGCGGGCGGCTTCGTGGGCGTGCGCCCCTTGCCCTTCGTCGTCTTCGTCGCCCTGGGCAAGGGCCTGCGCTACGCCTTCGTCGCGCTGTCCACCACGGCCGCCATGTAACAATGCGTAACATTGCGCGTCCCCGGCGGGGGGGATGCGCCGCTCACGCAACGTTTCAAGGAATGTGACGGATAAACGGCGGTGGCGTCGTGTACGCGGAATACTGCGTCCGCGGCGCTGCCGTGACGTCCCTGAACCTCTACGGCTTCCGGGTTACTCCGGGAGCAGGATGAAACATCGTGAGCCTGAAACAAGACCTCTTCCGGCGGCCTGCCGCCTCCTGGCGTACGTGGTCCTTCACGCTGGTGTGCGCGGCGCTGAGCGCGTGCGGTGGTTCCGTGGAGGCGGACGCGGAGCAGACGGCCCCGGAGCTCGTCGCGCGCGAGGACTCGCTGGCGAACGTGCGGCTGCGCCTGATGGCGGCCAACCTGAGCAGCGGCAATGGGCAGGACTACGACCCGGGCCACGGCATCCGCATCTTCCAGGGCACGGACGCGGACATCGTGATGATCCAGGAGTTCAACTACAAGACGGACTCCGCGGCGGACATCCGCGCCTTCGTGGACACGGCCTTCGGCACGGGCTTCTCCTACTACCGCGAGTCCGGCGCGCAGATTCCCAACGGCATCATCAGCCGCTACCCCATCATCGCCTCCGGCGAGTGGGACGACACGCAGGTGTCCAACCGCGACTTCGCGTGGGCGCGCATCGACATCCCGGGCCCCAAGGACCTGTGGGCCATCAGCGTGCACCTGCTGACGACCAGCTCCAGCGTCCGCAACACGGAAGCGACCAACCTGGTGAAGTTCATCAACGCCAACGTGCCCGCGAGCGACTACCTGGTCATCGGCGGTGACTTCAACACCGGCAGCCGCAGCGAGGCGACCTTCAGCACCTTCTCCAGCGTGGTGTCCACGGCGTCGCCGTACCCGGCGGACCGCAACGGCAACACCAACACCAACGCGGGCCGCAGCTCGCCGTACGACCACGTGCTGGTGGACAGCGACCTGCGCGCGTACCAGACGGCGGTCGTCATCGGCTCCAGCAGCTTCGCCGGTGGCCTGGTGGCGGACACGCGCGTGTACTCGCCCATCTCCGAAATCTCTCCGGCGCTGTCGGGCGACAGCGGCGCGTCCGGCATGCAGCACATGGGCGTCATCAAGGACTTCCTCATCCCGGGGGATGTGACGACGGCCTCCACCGTGACGGTGCTGTCGCCCAACGGCGGTGAGAGCTGGACGGCCGGCTCGGCGCGCACCATCACCTGGAGCTCGTCCGGCGTCTCCAACGTGAAGGTGGAGTACTCGCTGAACGGCTCCACCTGGACCACCATCACGTCCAGCACGGGCGCGTCCGGCGGCAGCGTGGCGTGGACGGTGCCCTCCAGCGCCACCACCAACGCGTGGGTGCGGGTGAGCGACGCGAGCGACGCCACCGTCACCGACCTGTCCAACGCGGCCTTCACCATCACCACGGGCGGCACCGGCGGCACGGGCAACGTGTTCATCAACGAGGTGCTCATCAACGAGCCCGGCTCGGACGTGAACGGCGAGTTCGTGGAGTTGGTCAACAGCGGCACGGCGGCGGTGGACCTGAGCGGCTGGACGGTGTCGGACGGCACGGCCGTGCGCCACACCTTCGCCAGCGGCACCTCGGTGGCGGCGGGCAAGGCGGTGGTGGTGTTCGGCGGCGCGTCCGGCATCCCGGCCGGCACTCCCGGCGCGGTGGCCGCGTCCACGGGGTCGCTGGTCCTGGGCAACAGCGGTGACACCGTCACGGTGAAGAACAGCGCCGGCACGGTGGTGGACACGGCCACGTTCGGCTCGGCGCTCGCGAGCACGGACGGCGTGTCCGCCAACCGCAGCCCGGATGCGTCCTCCACGGCCAGCTTCGTGCTGCACACGAGCGTGTCCGGCCTGAGCAGCTCTCCCGGCAAGCTCGCCAGCGGCGCCGCGTTCTAGGTGCTGAACACCGCTCCTCCGGACCTGCATCGTCCGGAGGAGCGACCTGGGAGCGTGTGCCCGCGCACGTCCCGCTTCCGGACGCGAGGAGCCCTCCCATCATGCTGAAGGTCCATCACCTCTCCGAGTCCCGCTCGCAGCGCATCCTCTGGCTCCTGGAGGAGCTGGGGCTCGACTACGAGGTCGTCCGCTACGAGCGCGACCCGAAGACGGGCTTCGCCCCGCCGGAGCTCAAGGCCGTCCACCCGCTGGGCAAGTCAAGCCGCGCATCGACTCCGAGCTGAAGAACCACCTGGGCTACCTGGAGGGCGTGCTCCAGGGCCGCGAGTACCTGGTGGGCAACGCGCTGACGGGCGCGGACATCCAGCTCTCCTTCGTGCTGGAGGCCGCGAAGTCCTTCCGGCTGCTGTCGGAGCTGCCGAACCTCACGGCCTACCTCGACCGGCTCCACGCGCGCCCCGCGTACCAGCGGGCCCTGGAGCGGGGTGGGCCCTACAAGATGGGCCGCTGAAAGGGCGGTGGAGTGCCGGCGCCAGGTTCAGGGGGCCAGGGCCGAGGGCGCCCGCTGGGCGCGCTGGCCGGAAACCTGTCCGACAGTCGGACAGGTTTTCAAGACATGGCGCCCGAGGCCGGGCTCCTGGAGGTGTCGTGGACGGGAGGCCCTCGCCGTCACAGCCTGTCCACGGGCAGGGGCACCCGCTGGGCAGGTCGTCTCAAAACCTGTCCGACAGGAGGTCTGCGCGGAATAGCGAGGCCAGTTGGCCGGCTGCCAAGCGACAAGGGGGACAGGA